>DVIY01000189.1 GCA_018710915.1 Candidatus Gallacutalibacter pullistercoris | reverse complement strand
TAACAGATGGTTGTTTTTCGTTTATCGGGGCCGTTTTTGAATCGGCGGCTTTCCGTTTGGCTTGTCTATATTGTATTCCTGCGGCTGTGCAAAGTACATTGCCGTATTCTTCCTTTTTCTGCAAAGTTCCTTTTTATTTTTGCGGGTTCTCTTTCGCATCCGCGGGGAACAAAGCGTCATGCTGAATCCTTTTCAAAGACTGTTTCATCTTTTCAATCTGTTCTGGCACCATGGAATCGGATGTATCTTCCCTGGGAAAATAAATCGTGATGCGTTTTGGCTGGCTGGCAGAACAGGGACGGCGCTGGGGATTTTCCGTGTTCATTCTCTCACTTCCCTTACTTGAGGATTGCTTCACCAGGCTTTCTGTCTGGCGTTTTGCTTGTCTATATCATATCTTTTTGTATTGACAAAGTACACGCCGCAAAAAGCCCCTTTTCTGCAAAGTTCCTGTTTGTTCCTGATAAAAACTGACCGGCTGTGGGAAAACTCCCACAGCCGGCATGGCTTTACAGAAATTTAAATTTGAGCTGGTCAAACAGGGATGAACGATGCGGCGCCGCAGCGCGGCTGATAGACGCCTGTGCAACGGAGTTCTGTTTTGCCTTCACTTCGCAGAACGGGCACTTGCCCACACGGGAAAGGTACTTGTGCCTTGGGTCTGCGCTGCAGGTCACTTTGTCGCGCTGGTAAAAGCGGTACAATGCCACGGCAAACTCCATCGTGCTTGCGCGGCCAGCGGCAGCTTTTCGCGCCGTCGCTTCGGTATAGCGGAAGGTACGGCAGAAAAGCGTTTGCAGCGATGCCGGAAGCATGGCAAAATCGGGCGCATAAATGGGGATTTTGCGTCCCGTGTCCACACTCACATACGGGCACTTGCCTTTGGCGATATCGGTCATGGTGCCGTTGTCGCTGGAAGAGGAATCGTAATCATCGGCGCTTTCGATTTTGGGCGCGTTAAACGGGTGCGCGCCGTTCATCAGGATTCGGAAAATCAGGATTGCCAGCGAGAAATAATCCGTTTCTTTGGTAAACTTGGCCCGCTCGGTATCCAGCCGCATGCCCTGCAATTCGGGCGCCAGCATTTCGGGGTGCCCTACGCTGCATTTATAATGCTCGCCGGTAGCGGGGTCGGTGATGTCAAACGAATCCACATCCAGTACAATCACACGGCAGTCACGGCTGAACCGGAAGTTTTTGATATTCATATCGCCGATTACATAGCCATGCGTGTGCACATAATCCACCGCCTGTGTCAGGTTATAGGCAATGGCGATTGACCGGTTGTAATCATAATGCTTGAATTTGTCGCGGCCGCTGTCCCACAAGATTTCGTGAAACGCAAAAGTATCTTTTGCAAACGGCATGACAAACCCACAGAATTTGCCGTTTTCATACAGGACATCCTGCGGCCAGGCAAAACGCATGGCGCCGTCCTGCCAGGCCTCAAAGGATGTATCCTTTACCATCACCCGCAGCTTCTTTTCGAGACGCTGCATTTTGTCGGGCGAGGTCGTATTGTGATAGATTTTCGCCACCAGATTCTGGTCCTTCTGAATATGATATACGGTCCCTTCGCCGCCATCCTGGATTTTTTCTCCCAGCTGATAGGTTTTTCCGCTGATACCCATACATGTCATTGAAATTCCTCCTTTTTATTTTCCTGTACTTTTACAGGACCTGAATTCCTCTCGTTTTTATGCCTCTATCATAAACCCTGGCAAATACAAAGGAAATACGGAATTTCAATAAAAAATGGCAAACAAACTGTTTATACACCACTTTCAGACGCATAGTAGGAATAATACCGGCTCGCATATTCACACGCCACATACAGCGCATACCTGCCCATCTGTATCATGGGGTTATCAGAACTGAAGAGGTTTTTGCCCAGCGTTTCATGAATCACATCAGAAAGCCCCTCTGCATAACACTGGGCATCCTGAAACCGGGTTTCACTCAGATGGCTGAAGACATATCCCGATACAAACTGTGCAAAAACCAGGATATCTGCGGGAGTCAATGCATTTTTTTCTTCCACATATTCCGGCCGGTATGCCCGGCTCAGAAAACGCACCAGAATTACCAGCAGATACGAAAAATCTTCTGCGCTGATATGGCCAAGCCGATGGAAAAACCGGCTCTGGTCATACCGGAACAGCTCGAAGTATTCTTCGGCTGCCAGATGGTAACAGAACAGCGGATGCTGAAAAGAAAATGCATTGATATTTTGCGGGGAAATCAGCAGCATACGCCGGCAGATAATTTCCCACGCCCTCCGGTGTATATCATCCAGCAGAATCCCGCTGCGGCGCAAAGTCGATTCCGAAAAAACATCTGTAAAACGCCCTGCTGCATCTGTAAAACGGTGCTCCACCACATGCACGGCAATTTTCCGCAGCAGGCTTCGGCACTCATCGCGCGTGACTGCCCCGTCCCGGTTGCCCGGTTCGCGCGAACAGTCAATCTCCAGCTGGGCTTCCATATCTTCTATCAAAAGCGAATACGCATCTGTCTGGTGCGGATCGATAAAATACCGGATCAGGCTTTCGGGTGTATTGGTACACAGGCTTTCAAAGCGCCCGCTTCGCTGTTGAAGCCGCTTTTCAAACCGCAGCTCCCCGCCGACCCCGACTGCCAGAAATCTGCGCAATCGCTCAATCAGCTTTTCTTCGTATGATTCCGGCTTTGACATCTGCCAGATTGCCAGGTCTCTTTGCAGCGTTCGCAGCTGTGACGGCGCTGGTTTTTGTGAAGTGATATACAAAAGCACCTTCCAGCCGCGATGTTCCTGTTTCAGGTTCCACAGCAGCTCACTGAGTATGGAAAAATCATTCCGCGTAAAGTGGTCAAGGAACAAAAGCAGCTTTCCCTGTGCGGCCGCATGCTCTAAAAATTCTTTCATTTGGCAGATATAGGCTTCTTCCCCCCGGTAGCTGCCTGTAAACTGGAAGGAATTCCCCAGCGCTTCTTCCAGCAGTATTTCCAGGGTAATCCCCTGGATGCCAACGAGATGGCGGCAGTCGGCCACAACCGGATACAGGCGGCTGTTTTCAAGCCCCAGCCCGGCGGCAAATTCTGCCATGTTCGGAAAGGAGGCGCAGAATGCCTCATTGCTGTGCAGGCACGAAAGCAGCACCGCTTTTTGCTGGCGCGATGTTTCATCACCGCTGTCATCAATCAGAAAAAGGCCTTTTTTCTCCGAGAGCAATTCTGCGTCAAACAGCTTTTCCAAGCCATTCGAATTGGTACCCAGATATTCCAGCACCGGGGGCACATAGCAGCTCTCTACTTCGCAGCTGTGCGCGCCGACTTCAAAGGTTTGCGCATATGTAATCAGGGATGTTTCGTACCTTTCAAAGCAGCCATTAAATTCCTCTATCCTTTGGAGCACCTGATAGATTGAGCCCGGTTCGGTCTGGCCATTCTGCCGCTCCAGAATCAGGGCTTCCAGAAATGCTTTGCCGCGCTCCCATGCATTCTGCTGCTTTTGGACGCCATTGGCATAATATGAATTCAGCAGAAAAAACATCGCATACAACAGCAGCTCTTTCTGATCGTCCGTACAGGCTTTTTCTGCCTTTAACGGCATCAGGAACTCTGTATACCGGTACCCAAATTCTTTCATGCATAAAGACAGCAGCTCGCATACCTGCTGCGGGCCCGCATACAGGCCGCAGGTGGTGTCTTCGCCTGCCAGCACGCTGACTGTCAGCGAAATGCCTGCCAGCATTTTTAATGAAAAACCGGTGCGGCTTTCGCCGAGCGTACTGTTGAAATTGCGCTTCCACCGATTATACGCATCCCCGCTCCAGGTAACATAACGCGGGTCGGAAGTATAGTTATCGACAATCCCCTGCAAATCATTTTGATATTCCTGAATGGCGTTGCTTTCTATTTTTACGCTTTGCAGCTTCTCCAAAAACGCTTCCTGTGTTTTTTCAAACACTTCTTTTTTCTGCCGGACGCATGGAAATGAAAACCGCAGCCATTCGTCCATAATATCATTGACACAGGTAATGCTGTCCTGTGCCTTTTCTTCGGTAGAGCCATTTTTGCGGGTAGAAAACCCCTTCAGCTGTACCGCCCTTTCTGCGAACTGGTTTTTCCAGCTCTGCCGCACAGATAAAATGGAAAAAATACGGCACAAAAGCTGGAACCCCCGGTCTTTGGAAGATTCCTGCACCAGCTCTTTAGATACCCCCATATGATTCCCTCCTTACCATTTGGCCGCCTGCATAAAGCGGGCCCATTCCGCCAGTGAAGGGCGTCCCTCCTGATACGAGCTGCTTCCCGAATAGTCGAATGTCCTCTGAAACAGGCTCAGCAGCGTCTGTGAAACCATTTCCCCGTCTGCATCGTATTCCCGCAGCCGCGCAAGAATCGATTGGTTTTCGGGGCGGTCAGAATAAAAAAACACGCTTTTCCCGTCCAGAATCTCCTCCAGAATCCGTTCCTCCTTTGGCAAAAGACCTCTGCCAAACGGATAACTGCCGGTAAGAATCTGAAACAGCAAAATTCCCAGCGTATAGCAGTCGCCTGCAAAATCATATTCACAGTTTGCGTCCGCAGCCAGCACCTCGGGCGCACAATAATACCACATGCTCTCCCATTCCACGGGATTTGTCAGGCAGCGGTCAGTGCTGGCACACACCAGCCGGTTGCGCCCTGATACCAGAAAATCGCCCGGCTCTGCAAACCCAAACACAAAGCCCTCCTGATGTACCAGCGAAAAAATACGGCACATCTGTACCGCAAGCAGTTTGCGCACAGGAACCGAGCTGGAAACCTCCTCTCCCAGCTGCGTCAAACGCGCTTCCAGTGAAACCGGGTTCGGCAGCTCGCGTTTCAGCCGCATCAGAAAACCGAAAGCCTGCCCGTCCTGGTCATACACCGGAACCTGTACCTGCATCAGGCTGGAAGAATCGCACGAAAGGCGGTTCTGTTCGGGAATACTGCATGCTGTTTGCAGCACAAGCTGCTGCGGATTTTCCTGTACGGAAAACAACTCCCCGCCGTCCGGACGACAGTGCACCCGCTGCCCAATCCTGTATTCCTTGCCAATCCTGTCAAACACCTTTTCACAGGAATGCATCTGTTTTTCCCCCTCTCTACAGGTTGATGGTAATCATCCGCTGCGCCGTTTTCCCCTCCTGGCGCTGTGCGCGCCGTACATACAGCGGAATTTCTGCGTTTTTGCGCACGCCGCTGTGGGAAGATTCCGACACCTGCCCGGCAAACCATGCTAATACGTCTTCCAGTTCCTCCATTGTGCCGCTCAGCACGGCGCCTTCTTCCTGCTCTGGAAAATACCGGCGCAGAAAATCCACATCTGCTCCACCCACTGCCATGGGGAAAAAATTCAGCTTTTTATCGCGGATTTTCTGATGAAGCCTGCCGCTGGCCTCTTCAAAGCGCTCCATATCGCTCGGATACCCATCAGACAGCAGGAAAATCCACGGGGTACAGCTGGCTACATCCAGGCTGCTGTATGCTTCCATCCGCTTTTCAATTTCATCCATTGCCATAATCAGCGCTGTGTTCAGGCTGCTCAGCCCGCCGGCAAACAGCTTTTTTGGTGAATACTGGCTGCTGGTCTGAAACGGTACTTCTACCTTTACCGAGCTGCCAAAGGTAATCAAACATATTTCTACCCGCCTGCTTGCAATGGAGTCATCTGCAATCACTTCAACAGCCCGCGTCAACGCGCGGTTTACAAACGCGATGGGGTCTCCATCCATGGAAGCGGAAACATCGAGAATCAGCACGCACGGAAGATGCGGTTCTGTCACATTGATAATCTGAAACTGTCGGTTTTGATTGACTGCTGGCATAGTCATTCCTCCCTGTATATGAAAATCCCCCCTTTTTTCAGACTGTAAAGCCCAAGGGGGGATTCCTTTCTGTAAATTTACGGCCGCATTTCAATCCGTCCCGGGTGCACCAGGCTGTATTCTCCGCCGCTCTCCTGCTTGACAACTGCTTTTTTCAGCACATCGCCAGGCTGATAGTACTGGTTGCGGGGATACTCGCCGTTGATAATCTGCTGGTAGGTATAGGTCTGCCCATTTACCTGTGCATCAAATAAACGCAAAAGGCCGTTTTGCGCGAAATTTTCGAGCGTATTGGAACCGCGGCCCTGCTCCGGCTCCAGCGTATTATCTTCATAGAGCAGATAGCCGCGCCCTTCTGTCAGCCAGATGCGGTCGCGAATCTGCGGCTCAAAATTTGCTTTCAGCTTTCCAACCACCACAGCATCCGCTTTGATTTCGGGCTCTTCAGCCTTTACCGCAACATCCGGCTGTACTTTCGGCTCAACAGCAACAGGGGAAGCTGCCCAGGCCGTTTTTTTCACGGGTTCTGTTTCGGGCAAGTCGGGTATAACGAATTTTCTCTTTTCTTCCGGGGGAGTGGTCTGCTTTTCTGCCTTTATACGGGCATTTCGCATTTCTTCGTTCTTCACCCGGTCAATCTGCTGCGCCACATTTTGAGACAGGGCGTTCAGGTCGTCCCTGGTTGCAAACTTTTCGGGGTCAAACAGCTCTTTTTCTGTGGGGCGCTTCATCCCCATAAAAATAGCAACGCTCGCGCCTGCTATGGCCAGAACAGCCAGGGATGCCCCTATAATGCCCAAAACCAGTGCGGTTTTGGCTGTGGAAAGATCCGCGTTCAGCTGCGCAATCTCTTTTTCCAAAGCCTCCGCCTGGCCTTCGGTTTCGGCCGAAAGCTTCTGCACCATCGGCGTTTGCTCTTCTGTGCTGGTTTTGGCCATAACCGGCAGGCTCCATCCGCCAGCTGCCAGCAGCAGCATGACACTCAGGCATACCGCAATTTTTTTTGTTGCCCAGACAACACAACGATTCATGGTCTGATCCTCCTTTATCGCGCAGCTACCGCTGCATCGGGCTCTGCGGCGCAGCCGCGGCTGCGCCCAGAACTTTTTCATCATGATTTTCTGAAATCATCAGTGAATCGACCGGTCTGCCTGATATCTGGCCATCTTCTGGTTGAACAGGTCATCGGTCACATAGGTTTTAATCAGCAGGTCACGGTATTCTTCCTGTTCTGCCTCTGCCATATAGGCTGCGCGGCGCTCGCTTGCCCGCAGGCAGCTGGCAGGAATCAGCTCTTCCACATGGTCAGAAAGAAGGTCGTACACCTTGCAGATCAGCGTCATATCCGGTTTTTCCAGGCCGTAGTGGGTGCCTACCAGCTCGGATGAATCGCCAAAGATCACACGGTCCCATACATTGATATACACCGACAGCGCTTTGATATACTCCACCACTTCATCCATCTTGGGCGAGAATCGATACTGGTTGAACATCTGCTTGACTTCGTCGCTGTGTTTCTGACGTTCCACCTGCTCCTGTTCGGTTGTGGTGAGTGCAGGCTGCTGCTGTTTGGCGGTTTCCTGCTGAATCATTGTGGCAATCGAAAATGCACCCATGGCAGGAGCTGCCGGGCTGGCCGGTGCGGCTGCTTTGGCTGTCGCAGCTGCGGGGGCTGCTGCCGTTTCAATTCCGGGCTGCAGCATACCATAGCAGACCTCCAGCTTTTCGGCTACATCATGGTTGACATGGAAGGTGATATTGACACTGACATTTTCGCCCAGATTTTCAGGGCCAATGACATTCTTGAACAGCTCGTTCAAAATATCGATGCACGCGCTGGAGTGGGGAAGGGCGTAACGCAGTGCGTTGGCGTCCCTGCTGTCCAGATCGCCCAGGGAGCAGTTGAACACATATTGCAGCAGCTGGGCGCCGGTACCTGTCACAGAAAGATGCAGCGACAGCGTGTTTCCGTTGAGCTGCAGCGGCCCTTTATGGCCGGCAATACACCACATATCCAGGTTATTGCGAATCGTTTCGGCTACCAGACGCATCAGCATCAGGAATTTCGCCATAATCAGGCGGCGCAGGAAGTTGGTGCCGTTGGGCTGGTGCGGATCGCCCAGATCCATCCCGCCGGCCAGCAGCATTTCCACAATCATACGCAGGGAGTTGCTGTCGACCAGGTCATACCGGCCCGCATCATCACTGGAACTCTTTTGGAATTCCTTGCAGATTTCATCGAAATCCGTAATCATCAAAGAGGATTCCTTCTCAGACGCCTGCCACAAATCGCGGAAGGTTTTCACACGCTCAAAGGTTGCGTGCGGAGAATACTGCCGGAAGGTCTCGATAATACTGTCAATCATGATTTCCTTACCGGCATACCGCACGGAGAGCGAACGCACTTCGCCCGGATATGTACGGTTGGTGATGGAAATATCAGTGGTACCTCCGCCGATATCCAGCGAAATCAGGTTGGAAAGCGTATCATAGCCTCCGCCGGGGCGCAGCTGATACTGTGTAGTAGCACGGGCCTCGGTATAATAATGAATATTTTCCAGCGGCTGCAGCAGAACCGGGTCTACTGTACCCGCCAGAATTTCTTTCACATTGCTCCAGGTGTTCTTCAAGGCGTTCAGCGTCACATCATTGGGGTATGACACGCGCAGCTTGATAAACTCACTCCCCGCAGAAGGGCGGTAGTTGGCGCTGAGCAGATACAGCAGCGCATACTGGTATACACCCGCCAAAAAGATAGCGGCGGCAGCTGCATTCTTCAGGTCGAGCTTATTGGTGAACTTCATATCGTTCATAATCTTCTGTGTGCTGAACGGGTCCAGCACACCGGGATGTGCGCCTGCATACACATTCAGCAAAGCGCCGGAAACCAGGAACAGGCGGCCGTCTACATAGTAAGTCTGGTTGCCGATTCCATTCATGACCGCCAGGTTGGGGGCTGCACTTCCATCTGCGCGCTCAAACAGCTGCGCCACACTAAAAATCTTGCGCGCATGCTCCACACCGGGGTCGGTGCCCAGCCAGTGATGATGCGATACGTTCCTGCGGGTGTCGGGGTCTTCCACCGTAATGGTGCGGCTGTAATCGCGATAGGGCAGAACCACATTTTTCCCGTCTGAAAGCTTCAGGCCGCACACGGTACTGGTCGTACCAAAGTCCACCGAAAGCGGGATAGCTGTACCGCTGAGAGGCTCTCCCTGCAGCGGCGCGCACTGCGGGACAAATATAGTTCCCAGCTCGGCACCCTCGCTGTTTTTCATCACCGCATAGCGGAACGGATCGGTGCGGTAATAGACATCCCATGCATCCTTTGAGGCTGCCCGGCGGATCCGGTGATGCTCACCGCCATCCATCTCCAGCGAAACCTCTGCCATACGCGGCAGGTCGCTGCCGCTGCCGTCCTGCAGCACGTCATAGACATCTCCGCTGCCCTTCTGCCAGGTAGCATAGTATTTTTTCCACATCTTGGCAGGCAGGGATACCCACGGCCACACCATCATATACGGCAGGGGGCCCTGGATAAGCGCTTCTGCACTGTAAAAACGGTTCAGCGGCAGGACTTCATCTTCCGGCGTCTGGATGCTCACCTCTACGCGCACCCCAGAAAGGCCGCCAGGCACTGCAACGGCTGTAATCCTGACTTCTTTCAGCATGCATCCCTTTTCCAGCAGCTTTGCGCCGGACTGGGTAAAGGGAAGCACCGGAACAAAATGGGCCAGCTCCGGCAGCGTACCGGCATTGCTGAAATCCAGCTGTTTCGCGCCGTCAGGCGTATTATAGGTCAAACGGCTGTCCGATTTTTCCTGTACATATGCCAGAAACAGCGTGTCTGTAAACAGGCTGGAAAGTGAGCCGGCGTTCTGCCATGCCTGTACTGCGGTACTGAATTCAGCGCCGCGATCCTGCCAAATCTCATCGATATTGGAAACCGCCGGCCACTGGGTGCTGGCCTCCAGACGTTTATACAAATCAGGGTTGTATTTTTGGGGATCGCGCATCCCTTTCTGCATAAGCTCATGCAGGTCTTTCATGCGGTTCTTTTCTGCCCACCAGGCAATGCGCGCCAGGAAGAAATCGTCCAGGCGGCCCTCTCCGCTGCATACCGGAAGCCAGGCTTCATGGCAGGTTTTCACCGTACCCTGCTGGCTGCTGAACCAGTCCACCACACCGTCAAACAGGGTTTTGGAGTAGGTTTGCAGCGGGCAGATGCCGATTACCGGATGAAAAATGGCAAACGGTTCGTCCTTCTGGCAGACATAAAACAGTTTTCCCTGCGGTATGCCCGATTCATCAACCGTAATGGTGGTTTTATAGTCCATATCCTTGCTCATCGAGAGCAGGATGCACTCATGCAGCTTGTCTTTGCTGTTCAGCTGTATGCTCTTCACCGAGATATCCAGCCCTTTATAGGAATAGATATCATGCAGCGCCACGATGGCGACCAGACCCTGCCATTCAATAAAATCACGGTAAGCGGAGGAATCCATATCCGCACCAGTCAGCTTACCGGCATTCCATTTTTCAGCAATGGTGCGCACGCCGCTGGCAAAGCTGGAAACATGCGCCAGCATAGAGGGGCGTGCATAGGCAGAGTTGGCCGAATCACTCTCTGTTGTCAGATAGAAATTTTCTGCAATCTGAGCTGGCCCAATCCCGTCGGCTGCCGTAATGGGGCCCTTGCTTTCCGAAGTATCCAGACCCGGCACCAAGGTGGGGGACAGTCTGGTACTGGCAACCAGGTTATCTGTAAAAAGATCTCTGATTTGCATCAGGTTTCATCTCCTTCTGAAATCCCAAAAATTCTTCCCTCCCGGGGGCATCAGCGGTTGGCAATATCGCAGTAATGATAGATCTTGTCATAGATCTGCGAGAAATGCACGCCGTCATTCTTGACCCCGCCGAATCTCTTGCGCACAAGGTCAAGTGAGTCGAGCACATGGTCCACATAAATCTGTCCGATATTGTGCGGGAAGTTGACTTCCTGTACCAGATGGCGCTCGGTATCCAGCGGCATAAAGGTCATAATCTGGTTCAGCGTGGTGGTCTTTTCCACCTCATTGGGATGCATGACTTCCAATATACGGTGCAGTTGCGCCAGATTGACAATATCCACCCAGCGGCGGCTGAGGAATGTTTCTTCCATCGCCTGGCTGCTCACAGCCGGCAGCACACTGTATTTTTTACAGGAAACTGTCTGGCTGCCGCCCCTTTGTACCGGAACGCTCTGTTTGTCATGATATTTCGACCAGTCATAACCGCTCATGGCAACATCAAAATAATACTGGAGGAATTTCTTGCAGAAGGCGCTGGCTTTTCCGATAGGCTCTTTATAATATGTGTTGATATCCTGCGTGGAAATACGCCCCTTATACAGCTGAAGCGGGCTGCCATTCTGGTCTCTCATCTGCTTCATGGTGCCCAGCACTTCGATCTCATCCCGCAGGCTGGCGGTCTCTTTCGAAAATTTATTTTGCAGATAATACACGACAATCATCGAGAAGCGCAGGAACTGGTCCATCTTGCGGTACTCCTTTTCCAGCCCAAGCTCGCTGACGGTAAGGGTACTCCACCCATTTTTCGAGCCTCCCTTATCAGGCTGTACCTTCCACAAAAGCAGCTTTCCTGCGGGCGTTACGGACTGGCCGGCAGGATACTGATTCTGCATGCCGCCCAGCTCCCCACGGAAGAACCGGAGAGCTGTCGCCGCCGCGATTTGCAGCACCATATGGAAGTGCTGGCACTGGTCGCCGCCGCGGGCATACAGTTCGCTGGTAACATCCAGCTGCTTGGTACCCACCAGCATCAGGTTCATCATCTGCTGCAGCAGATGGCTCTCGGCGTAATAACGCAGCGCCTCACGGGTCTGCTCGGCAAATTTAGAGTCATTGGGAACCACGCTCTCCAAACGCTCGATGCTGTCTGCGGGGCAATCCGGGAGCCTGAAATACGGCATCACCATGGTACCGCCCAGCACCAGACGGGTCTCGCCCCAGTTATCGCCGGGAGTCTCGCCGCGAATGGAGCGCAGCGCCGATACCACATTGGGGAACACGCTTGCGCCCGTACCGCCAAACAGTGAGCCAAACAGATAGACAAATGTCGGCTGGCTGCGCAGGCTGTTGTGCAGGTCTGTCATAAACTGGTTGATCTTTTCGCTGCCTTCCCGGTCGATGGTTCTTTGGCTCAAAAAGCGATCGCGAATATAGTCGAACACCGCTGCGCCCACATTGGGATGGCCGTAAAATCCGTTTTCCAAATCCACCTGCATCTCGTCGCGGGTGTATAAAGTATCCATCAAAAGGGCTTTCATGCTGTCGTTTTCGGGGTTCAGCAGATTTTTCAGGTTCAGGCTGCTCAAGTCCTGTGCCTGTCTTCCGGTGCGGCAAACATACTCATCAATGACCGCATCGGTAAAATTCCACTTTTCCAACTCGACTTTCGGCATATGAAAGGACTGAGCGTCTGTCAATTGTGCGCGCAGTGAATTGTATTCTTCCAACAGGTTTTCACAGGCTGTGCCGGCATCGCTGTGCTTATCCTTATCTACCAGCAGAATATGGTAGGTATCCATCGTGTCGCCGCATCCGGCGGCCAGAAGATACAGGAATGCCCGTGCACACATGGCGCCGGTGCCGCCCGTTGCGATAATATAACGATCCGCCATGAAAATTCCGCTCCCTTCTCAAAGTAAGTTTATCCCTGCTGAACGCGATCCGGTTTGAAATACATTCTTCCGCAGATCACCATCACGATATCTATTACCATGGAAATCAGCAGGCAGGTAAGATATGCGCTGACTGAAATGCCGCCATTGCCGGTAATCAGCATGAACAAAATGGAAATCAGGCACCACAGCACTTCGAGTGCACAAAACACCAAAAATGGTGCAATCCATTTTTTGCTGCGGGCCACTTCGCGCAAACTGGTAGAGCTGACCGCCGCTGCCCGGCTGTAAAGCATATAGATGCTGAAATATCCGATAATGGGGAACAGGACGCTTACCAGCAGCAGGGCCAGAACCATGCTGAACTGTTCTTCCGAAATATCCATATTGTCATACACCAGGAATTTCCACGTTACAACGCGGATAATCAGCGCCACCAAAATGGTAGCAGGCATCCAGATCGCCAGGTTTTTCCAACCGGCCTTCAGGTTTGCATCTTTGTTTGCCATAATGAGATCCCTCCGTCATGATACGTCTCAATTTGTTTTTGTTTTTTTTATCTTCTGCCGGAAGAAGAAGCGTCAAAAATAAAGTCAACATACTGTGATTGCTGTTTTTCCGGCTGATAGGAAAGGTTTGAAAGCGCATTGAGCAGATTGTTCAGCTTGGGTGTACGCACCAGCGCCGAAGCTGCTGCTTCACGGGCTTCTTTTGAGCTCTTCTTCCAGTTATATTCATCCTGCTTGTCCATGGCCAGCGCGCTCAGCGAGGTATCAAAGTCGCTGGTCGTAATGCTCATCTCCAGCAAATCGTCATCGCTGCCTTCGCCGCCGTCTTTTTCACGGTGATTGTTCAGCTGCACTTCTACGCGGTATGTATTGCTGCGGTCAAGTGCGCTTCCTTCTGAAAAGTCCAGCGTACACCTCAGGAGAACGCCCTCGCGGCCTTCGGCAACAATCATTTTGCTGCTGTCATTTATCTCTGTAACCGGCTCTTCCAGCGAATCCATGCGCAGCGTATACCCGGACTGCTCGTTTTTCGAGCCTTCTTTCCAGTCGCCGGCCTCTTCGTCATATACATACAAAGTGGAGGAGACGATTTCGCTCTCTACATCATCGGGCTGGTCAGCAAAGGCAGAGAGCTGGATGAGGTTGCCGAACACGGGGCTGGAATTTCGTCCCACACGGGCGGCAAACGCATTTCCCTCTGCGCTTACGCCATTGGTGTTCGCGCTGCCCCATACATCCTCCAGGGTGCGTTCTCCGTCTTCGGATTTATCATCTTCATCTTCTTCGTCATCATCGCCGCCTCTTCTGCCTTCCTCACGGCGCTTGGGCGCGGCGTCGCCTTCCAGCGACTTTACATCCTTCATGGTATCGTCAATCAGCTCAAACGACAGGGGAGCCGCGGTGCTGTTGATGTCCGCGCTGTTGTAATAGCTGGCGCGCTCAAACTCGACATCGCTGTCATCGAGCCGCTCTTCCAGCTGCTGTGCATAGCTTTCTGCCAGGTTCCGCGGGCCAACAATCAGGAAATAGTATGCCGCCGGGCCGTCGTAGTTGTTGATGGTGACGATATCCGTACCGGAAGAACCGCTGAAGCACGGCACCGACATATTCCCCACATATTCACTGGTGCAGCCCAGAATGATTGCCGCAGCATATTCATTTTCAGAAAAATACTGCTGAATCCCGTCGCGCAGGGTATCCAGATTAAATCCCTGCTCCATCAAATCGCTGACAATCACGGTCAGCCCGTCCGCCGCAAAGGGGTTCGCATCGTTCTGGAACAGCCTGCCCAGCGGGCCGATTACCTTCCCGTTTTCGGTCAGGGTGCCCAGCCGCCCGCCGCCGCTTCCGGTATAGAAACTCTTGGCGCAGAACTGCCCCTGCAATTCGTCGTTGATTTCTACTTTGTTCCATCGCAGGATGTTGGAAGAATCCGCCTCCAGCGCATATCCTACTGCATCGGCAATGCCGTTTGCCGGTGCGCTGATCATGCCTGAAGCCACGTCGATTGCAGCATCGATGCTGTACACAAACGATGTTTTTTCCCGCTCCTGAATCATGGGGTTTACAAAGCCCATCATGGATTCGGTATTGTCATAATACATACGGAAAATCGTGCCGGATTGGTCAGGTTCTTCTTTCTGTGAATCCTTTGTCAGCTGGTCAAAGATCTCCTGATGCTCGGAAATCACTGAATCCTGTAAGTGTTTAGAAGGGCTCTGTTCCTGTGTGCCGCACCCGGACAGTACCATGGTAAACACCATCGATACCGCCATAAACAGCGCAGCTGTTTTTTTGAATTTCATGTCTTTTCCTCCTCAGAGCAGGCTCAAGACCAACGCAATGATGTCAAGCAGCAGTCCCGGAACCAGAGCCAGGCCCTGTGCCAGCACCCAACGCCGTATTTTTTCATCTGCCCACAGGCCGGCCGCAAAAGCAGCTGCCGCACCCAGCAAAGTTACGCCCAGCGCCGCTGCCGCCAGGATGACCGAGCCATTGCCGAAAATCAGCAGTACCAGTGGGATAATCAGCCCCGCCAGCAGCAGCAGCCCTGCGCTGACAGCTGCCAGAAGCTGGCTTTTCTTTTTCCACCATACATAAGCCGGCAGCTTGGTTTCCGGTGTTTGATTCCACTGGAACTCCAGCGGCTCGACCGGAGCCAGGCACTCTTTTACGGCGGCCTTCCATGTCTCACGGGTATTTTCTCCGGCCCCCTGCAGCAGCACTTTATCTGAAAAACCATTCATATACAGCGCACGGATAAATTCCTGCACTACGTGCTTTTGTGCGCTGACGTTGGCAGCCAGCAAACGCACAAATTCCGCCTGGTTTTTTTCAGACAGCCGTTTGGATACAAATGCCATCAGCTTGAGGTTGTGCGTATACCATCTTGCCAGCCACAGCAGCGCGCCGTCAGAAAGGGGGATCGGGCAGCGTTCTTCCTGCGGGAAGCGCTCTGCCCAGTCCATAAATGTGGAGATTTCATACACGGTATATTTCTCTGTAAGCGGGCGGAAGTGCAGGTAAATCGAATGGCTGTCCAGCCCGGCTGCTTCCATGAGTGAATCCACCTGGCACACATATTCCCTTGCCTTTTGCGGCGCTTCCTCCGGAATCGTCCCCAGGCCGGGGCAATGCCGCAGGATTTTCTGTACGAAGTTCCCTCCATCCGGCCGCTTTGATAAAAACCGAAGGGATTCCTTTTCTGCAAAAAGCTCCTGCGGTACAAAGGTGCGTTCGCAAATCACAGAAAGGCTGCTGGCATATACATTGCGCGCCAGCTCTTTCGGCAGTTCGAGGACATCCAGCTGCTGAATCCGATGTACAAAATCGCGCAGCGTCCGGCAAGGCGTGAACAGCTCCGCATATGTGCGGCAGTTTTTCAGCCAGGCGTCCAGGTCTTCCAAATCCTGCTGTGAAAGCGGGCAGCCCAGCTGTCCGAGCAGCTCCGATACCTGCTGTACGGCTTCTTCGGCTGCAAGGCACTGGCTTTGTGTGGAAATAATTGCCCGGGTAAAGATGACCACCAAACTATCCCGAATGACGACAGGCCAGCTGCCGTCACCCTCTTCGTGCAGCAGCTCCTCTGCCAGATAGTTCTCGCGCAGCTGCGCAAACAGCTCTTCCAGCTTTTTGCACAGCCCTTCCCAATATCCGTTTTCTATGAACAGCCGCAAGGCGTGGTCGATGGCTTTCAGGCCTGCATTTCTCTGCCGGGTAAGCTCCTCTGCGTGGCGCGCGCGCATCTCCTGTACGCATTTTTCGCGCCGCTGTGCCACATCCTGCCGGATACGGTCAGCAGTTGTCTGCCCCAACGCCTGCGGCAGCTCCATTTTTTCAAGCCCGCGAATGGCTTTTTTCGTATACTGTCCCGAGCGCAGCGATTGCTGTTCCGGGCAGTCCGTCAACAGCAGCTTAAAGAAGTGGTATCCGCCTGCCTGTACCAGCCGAAGCTGTTCTTCCGCCCCGGCTTCTCCGCGCGCCTGGAATATCCTATCAAACATCAGCATGCTGAACCCCGCATTGGGGTCCTGCACCTCGCCGCTTTTGCGGAACTGTGACAGTGCGGCGGTCCGCTGCTCCTGGGGGATATTGCCCAGCTGTGCCAGCTGTGAAAAAGACTGCACTGCCGGGGAATGCAGCAGGTATTCCTCCATCTGCTCTTCTGTGACACGCTGGCAGACGTTATCCAGCAGCATCTGCCGCAAATCGCCCTGCAGCGACCCGCTTTGCAGCTGAATGGCCCATTCTGCCAGCACCTCATCGGTAATGGGGCGCGAAACTTGTTTAAACAATTCGAGCATCAGGGAATAATCCGCCACTGTGGGGGAGCGGTCCTGTTCAATATTCTGAGAAGCTGTCTCAAAAAACGAATCCAGCGTTTCCATATCGCTCTGCATCAGGTAATCCAGCAGCGCGGTATGCGGCAAAGGCTTGCCCTGAAAGCTGCGCGGCACCGGTTTTACCGGCTCGTTCATATCCAGCAGCTGTGCGCCGTCCAGGTACAGCTCCGAAGCCGGGGTATCCGCATCCGCCAAAATCAGCGACACCGCGCCGGGCAGCGTGTTTTCTTCATTTTGCAGTTGAGCAGGCGTGCAGCCTGTCAAAAAGCCGTTTAGCCTTCTTTGTCCATACGGCAGGCGGCTGTATACCGCCAGCAGAATCTCACGCGAACGATGCATGGCCTCCCTGCCGGAAGCATCGATGCGCAGCAGCACCCTGCGCCCCTGCAGCAGCAAAAGCAGGATGCTCCGCAGCAGCTCCGGCTCAAGCTCGGCGGGGGAGAGGGAAGCATCCAGCTCCGGACGGGGGAATGCTTCTGCCAGCGACCCGCTGTCTGCCCGTTTCAGGGTATCTTCCCCGGCGGGAAAGTGCAGCCGCAGCAGCTGCAAAAACCCCTTCCCATACAAAAAGCCGTCTTTGCTGTCGCTCATAAACCCCTGCGCGTAAAATGCACTGCGGTAGGTATCGCCGCCCGAGCACTGCAAATACAGCCGCTCCGGCTCTCCGGGGATATTCAAATCGGTGGTAAGCCCCCAGTAGCACTGGTGCTCGCCGGGCTGTAAGTCCCCATGTTTCCCATATATATCATAGGTCACCAGATGGCGCAGCTCTTCCACACGCCGGCTGTCCGAAAAGAAATCCGGCGCGGTGGAAAGGTACGTATACTGACGGTGTCCAATATTGCCGTAAATATATTGTTGCATGATGTTCCGCTCCTTCCTGCCTGGAAAAACGCCCCTGCATCAACGGTAAAACAGTTCTTGCAGCTTTTTGCGAATCGCCTTTTGTACTGACGCATCATAGCGGTTGTACTCGTTGGCAGCCCGTCCGGATTGCAGCATCCCGTCTGCGCCCAGCAGCCACAGCATGGGCTTTTCCACACCGAAGCGGGCTTTGCATACTTTCTGGTACCGCTGCTGCATCTTGACAGGCGTATCATATTCGGGATCTGTACCGGTATAGTTTTGCGGCGCATACTGCGTACCGCTGGAAACGGAGAACGCCGCCACACAGGGCTTGCTGTCTGACGATTTTTTGGAAAGGCTGTCTTCAATATTCTTGACAAAGTTACCGAAATTCCAGTTGATATACCGTTTGACTGCCTCTGACAGGCTGTACATGGCCTCCGTGTTCAGCACCAGGTCATTTTCAAATTCGCTTTGTACCAGTGCAGGCAGTTCCCGCACATCATACGCTACCTGTAATGCGCCGCGCAGGTCTCCGCCGCAAATCTCGTCCGCACCTGTCATCACGATGACCGTGGGCACGGGATGCTCGGGCAGGAAATCCTGATACGATGCCAGCACCTGGTTGGGGTTCTTTTGCAATTCGAGGTTCGTGGTCTTATCGAACTGGCGCTGGCTGATGACCATAAACAGTGCGTCGCACTGGCGCAAAATGCGGTGCTGGGTATTGACAAATTCTTTGTCCAGGCCTTCTTTTTCCTCGTTGTCGAACGCTTCGCCCGGTACGTCTGCCAGCGTATACATTACCGGCTCTGTACCCATTTTCTCATTGGAAACCAGAAAATTCAGTACCGGCGCTTCCAGCTTGACCGCGTGGGTCTTGATGGGCGGGTACCCGTGCTGGTACAGCCAGAGGGAGCCCACTTTATCCTGCGCGTTCCTCGCTTCGGCCTCAACGGTTTTTCTGCCGGCTGTTGTTTTCTTTCCAGCGGTCTTTCTTCCCGCCGGTGCGCTGCCATTGGGGAGGATGAGCTGGCTTTGTGTGGGTTCGCCGGAAGATTCCAGCAAAATTGCCGCTGTATCCTGTGACTCCCTCTGCTCCGCAGGCTCCGTGACTTCTCTTCCGGCCCGCATAAAGCGCTTCCACTGCAAATCATCGGGCAAAGCATGCATGATTTTTAAACTGCCTGCAAAATCGGAGTAACGAAGGGAGGTAAGATACCCGCCGTCGATCATATCCGTCAAAGCAGTCAAATAGGTAGTCTTTCCGGTAGACTGTGTGCCGAGGATTCCCACCACACGCTGCCGGTATGCGCCGCACCGGTAGTCAACGATATGGTGGCAGTGCGGGCAGCAGCACTGGTCACAGGCAAGGTCTACGCCGTCTTCGCTGCACGCGACCAGTGAATACGGCATCTCGCAGGAATTTTCGACTCGATAGCGCCAGCCCACCGAATACTGTTTAAATGACATATTGGCAGAGCCTTCGCGTATCAGTGGAATTTCCTGTATGGCCAGCGCCAGAATATTGCTGAAAATGGTCTCGATGTCCGCCTGCCGCTTCTCCGCCACACTCATGGCTGCCAGGCTGACATCCGGCAGGCTGGAAAACTTTGCGCACAGCTGGTCATAGCGAACAGCTTCTTCCTCTTCCAGAGCGGACATCACTTCTTTTTTCTGATACAGAGAGAGCATCTCGCGCATATCGCGCACATCAAATCCGCTGCCATGGCAGAACTGCGCGACGATATTGCTGATATTCAGCGAAATCGGGCTCAGCTTTTCGGTGGGGATCGCATTATTTTCGCAGCTGAACCTCTCCGGAAGCTGTTCATAGGTGATATCTTCCAACGCATTGGGTGCAATTTCGTTTTCATCGTTGAGCAGAGGCCGAACGGGGAAGAAGACCTTTTGTCCGTAAAATGCGTTGACCGTCAGTTTTTTGAACAGGTTGTCAGCAATTTTGGCCGATTGGGCGGTAAGGAAATACTGTTTAATCAGCGGGTCAAGACGGAACAGCTTCTGCTCCATTTTATCTCCGCATTCCGTACACAGCACCGTATAAGGGGAGCGGAGCTGTTCGGTTTTCGGTTTCTGCATTCTTTCCATCATCCGCGCCCTCCTTTTTTATCATTCTCCGGCAGATATTCAATGGTGATGCACAGGTTTTTGATTTCGTAGGTGATGTCCCGGGAAATATTTTTGACAAAGCCGCCGGTAAAACGGCTGTCCAGTTCCATATAAACACTCTGTTTTTGTCTGTTCCCGTCGACTGCAACGCCGGAAGTATGGCGGGGCTTTTGCAGCTTAAAGCCTTTTCCACCCCGCAGGCCTATCATCTGTCCCATTTTTTCACACATATCTTCGCTTTCCAGCAGCTGCTTGAGCAGATCATTGGAGGGGTCAAACTGAAGCCCCGCTCCGCTGTATGCCTGCTGGAAACGCAGCAGCAGTCGGCTGACACTGTAGCGGCGCGCCTGAATCATCTCCAGCATCTTCGGACGCTGATCCAGACGTTCTTCGGTGATGCCGTCGGGGTCTTTCATGGAGATGTAGAACTCTCCCAACCGCATCCGCGGCTGTTCCTGCGGCCGCTGTGCATCGTGTGCAGAAGACCACTCGTTTAGGGTAACGCCTACCTTTACCAGCCCGCGCAGCGCAGTTCCGCGCTGATACAAATACAACAGGCTGAAAATAATCACTGCCAGAAGCGCCAGGGCTGCCAGCAGAATTCCCAGCAGGAGCAAAATGACTTGCCAGATTTCCAATACCATAACCTCCACTTCCGCTTCGACCGTTTCGCCGCTGGAATAGCTGGTCGCCGTTACCCGCAGCGTCTGATTCCCGGACTGCCTGCCTACATATTCCAGTACGCCGTTCATATCCACATCCAGTGTCTCGCCGCTGCCGTCGGTACAGCTCAGGAAGAAAAGGTCGTCATCCGGATCGTAAAAATACTGTGACAGGTCGATATGCTTGGCCTGCCCGGCAATGCTGAAAAACTTACCAAAGCCGCCCTGTAACAGCTGCAGGGGGCGGTCTTCAATCGTAAAGGAAGCCGTGCTGACGCCTTCCTCTACACGGGCTTCCAGCTGTTCCTGTGTCAGGGATTCCTGGCTGCTGTCGGTATAAACAACCACTTCATACTCACCCGCTTCGTCCAGCTGGCAGGAAGACGAAAATCCGCTGCCGTCCTCCAGCGCCTTGAGCCGAACCTGCTGCGTAACAGGCGGTTCTTCATCCGTTTTCGTAATCAGCGCATAGGCGTCGCAATAGCTGTAATAGTCCCCGTCGCCCGGCACGCGTGAACCATCGCTGCGCTGAATCAGATAGCCGCTGATAGTAAACGGCTCGCGCTTATGGATAGTGGATGGGCGCACATTGCAGACCGTCACGAGGTCATCCTGCACCTGCACCGAGCTTGTTATGGCGGTGCGTGTCAGGGTGTCGTTTTCCAAGGTGACGGAAAAATAATAGGAAGAGACAAACTGTGGGGTAAACTGATATACAAAGCTGTCGTTGACCAGTTCGGGCGTTTCGGTCTTTTCTGTACCCTCTTCCGCTGCTTCTTCTGTGGTTTCCAGCTCCTGTGCCTTCTGGCTGGTGCCGTTGATGACGGAAACCGTCGCGTTCAGGCTGCGGATAAACTCCAGGTCATCCACACGCAGGCCGTCGCTGGTGGTGAGATATGCCTCCACAGTGATGGGCGCCATCACGCTGGCATTGATAGTGCTGACCTCTACGTGGATTTCCACATCATACAAATAGTACGAGTTGACCACCGGGACGGATTTGGCATCGGTAATCAGGACCAGGTTCCACTTTCCCTCCCATTCCAACGCCCCGGAGCGGTCCATATGTACCACGCAATAGCCGGGTTCGTCTGTAAACCGGGTAAATGATACGCGGCTGGAACCGGGCAGGGTCTTTTCGCTGGTAGCCGTATGGATAGAAGATGGCGCTTCATACAGCTCTCCCGAAGGCGATTGCAGCAAAACCGCCGTCACCTCGCTGCCCGGATTGGGCGCTACAAAGGTGACGTCCTTTTGCAGGCTGCTGGTAATCTCAAATTCATACGACCATCCCGGATATTTTTCTTTACCCGTATTATATGTCACCGCTTTGCCTTCTGAGAGGGCGTTGGTGCGCACATCCAGCGCCTGCGAAAGGATGGTCTGCATCCGGTCGGGCAGCACCGACATATCGGTAATCTGTTCATACTGCCCGGAAGACTGGATGCTCAGCCGCTTGAGCTCGTTTTCCGCTGTGGCGGCCTCTTCCTTGGAAACATGGTTGAACAGGCCGAACACATCCACGACCACGTGGTTTTCCTGCGCGAATGCGACAAAATCCTCCACTTCGCTGCGTGAAATCTCCGTGGTGCGCCCGTTATACTGGGCCTGAATCATTCCGTCTGTAAACAGCAGCACGCGGTTATTCTGTTCTTCCCGGCCCTTCAGCAGGTCATAGGCCTGCATCAGCGCGGCGCCGGTATCGGTATTGCCGCGTTTATATCCCACGCCGTATATGTAGTCATAAATATCCGAGCGGATGGTTTCTTTTCCCTTTTGCGTCAGCGGCATATCGCGCACCGCAATATAACTCTCGGTGCCGTACACCACCAGCGAAAACCGGATATCCTGGTCATCGGGGCACATGTCAATCAGCAGGTTCAGCGCTTCGGGTACCTGCCATTTACTGTCGGACTTTTCCATGGAGATGGAACAATCCACTACTGCCACGATATTCGTCATTTCTTTCTGTACCGGCAGGTTTGCCGAAGAAGCCTGCGGGAAACTGTTCATTGTGAAAAAAAGCGCGATCAGACATACCCAGACACCCACCAACAGATATCTGCACCGTTTGCGATGTTTCCGCAAATGAACCCTGTGGTTTTTCAATTCTTTTCCCTCCAAATTTTCCAGATAAAATTCCCCTCAAGCAAATGATTCCATATTGCCGCTGTACTATATCAAACAATCCGGTTAGTCTAGCCAAACATCCATGGAACTTTTGAGCACTTTGTTTGATGATAGTCTTTTTTATTATACTCTTCCGTTCTCAAAATGTCCATGCGGGTCCTAAAATAATTTTTAAATAGAATAAAATTCCATGTAAAATTTATGTATTTTGCTATACTCATGAAAACGAAACTTTGAAAAAGAAAAAGAGATGCCCCAAAATGATTTTGAGGCGCCTCTTTGGCTGTTCAAACTCAATCCTGTGTCAGTTTTCGAAACAGGTCGCGGTAAATGCTGTCGCGATTTACCTGAAAAACACAGGTCATGGTATGACGGCTTCTGTCAAAAGCGTAGGTATTGTCATACTGCGGAATCGGCGCCGAAACGGGACGTGCCAGCATAAAGCCCTCATCCAGCAGCCAGGCCACTGCCGTGACATCCCAAATGATGCGCGTCCACAGGCCTATATGTTCCGGATCTTCCATTTCATGAAAAACGGTTTCAAGAAGATAGTCGCACAGGCGGTTGTGACCCTTCAGGTATTTTTCCAGCTCTACACCGCTGATGGTAAAGGCCGAAACCACACCCATAGCGGGCAGCTGCACAAAACGTGCGCCGCAGCCGAAGACAATCCGCATGGCGGCTACATCCTGATACGCGTTAAACTCGCGGTTATGCGGCCAGTGGTGCGCGTTTCCGCCCAACCATACAATCACGATGCGCCGGGCAATTTCGGGCTGCATCAAAATTGCGGAAGCCACATTGCTAATCGCGCCGATTGCAATGACATACAGCGGGGATTCCGGCGTATACTGCATCGCCAGCTCTGCCAGATGACGGGCAGCGGGGGAGTCAACCGGTTCAGACTCATTTTCAAGGAAGCGATCGGAGCCTTTGAACACTTTTGCTCCGTACTCCTGAGAAAGCCCCATGACATCGAGTACCCGGCCGATTTCACAGAAGCTCTTTTCCATACCGTCTTTCCGACTTCTGATTATAAAATGGTGCGGCATAAATCGCCCGAGTACGCACCCGGTCAGAGGATTTCAGCAGGTAAGCCAGCGCAAACTGGTCGTCTAAGTGTCGGTATCCAGTACGGCATCTACTGTCCCTTTGGGCGGGTTCTCCATATGGCGGGCATTTTCCGCCCGCTCTTCGGGGCTCAGCGAGAAAAAAGAATACCAGTCAGTTACCTTCTCAATCATGATATCCCTCCAAAATCAGAACCCAGTCGCAGCCCTTGCCCTGTGTGGGCGGCACAACGGCTGTTTTGCCTTCCGGCGGCAATACGGCAAACATCGTTTCTTCTCCGGTGCGGGGATTGAACCAGAACGCGCGGATACACTTTGCCGGCTGAATCATCGACAGATTCACCGTAAACGGCAGTCCAAGCGGAGAATACACATAGCCGTAGCCATCGCCGACAGCTGCGGTCATATGGCCCATACCCTCGATATTTTCACACAAAAGGGCAGGTTCTGCATGCAGCGAGAAATAGTCGCGGGAAAGGCGCAGTTTTTTCAGGAAGCCCATCTGCTCGGCACCGGGATGGGTCAGCACTTCATTCCACGCAAAGGGGAAATAGGAACAGGGGATACGGTTCATGCTCCAAACACAGTGGTTGCCGTAGGTGTGGCCGCAAGCGCCCGCAAGCAGGTTCCAATAAGCGTTCTGGCGCACATCGTCTGCATCCCACCAATACCCCAGCCGGTCGTTAAAGCAGGCGGGGTGGTCTTCATAGCGCGGCTCAGAGTCCATATAGGGTTTGGAAGAAGCGGCCGCCATTTTGGCCATCACTTCGTCGCTGCAATAACACTTTTCAATACCGTGGCCGGTCTGTGCTGTATGAAAATCAATATACTCTGCATCTGCCACAAAGTCGGTGGAATCCCAGCATCCAGGCGGATGGAAGGTGATGAGATGGTCTTTGTCTTCCATGCGAATTCCCTCTGCCATGGCATCCACAATCGCGCGGTGCTGCGGCTCCAGCTGCCGGTCGCCGCCCAGCATCCAGATGATATTGGAATATTTTGCATACCGTGCAGCAATCCAGCGGCCATATACACGGGCATTTTCTTCATGAAAAATAACCGGGCCTTTGCCCCAGCAAAGGTTGAATTTATCGCCCCAGGTGGGCAGCAGCGTGATAAACATACCGTATTTTTCGGCTGTCTCCACAGCATAATCGACATGATCCCAATAGGAATAGCCGTCGGCAGTGTCGGGCTTTTCGGGGTCAGGGGTTCCGTTGGTAAACTGAATCGGAAGCCGTCCATAATAGTTGGGCGTAGTAATTCCCTCCAGTTCTGCCAGTGCTACCGCCTGAATGGCAGTAAAGCCCTGGCGGGCACGCGTATACAGATACTGGTCAATTTCTTCACGGCTCAGCTTATGAAACAGCTCCCATGCGGTATCGCCCAGGTAAAAAAACGGGGAACCATCCTCCCAGGCAAGATATCGTCCCTGTACTTTTAACTTGTCCATTTTTTTCTCCTTTTCCATACATTTACACAGCCGCCTGTATGTGTTTTTTATCAGGCGGGTTTATCATACCATATCGAAAAGCGCATTACAACAACAACGTTAAAAAAGTCTATTAAAAAACTAATTTTATTTATATTTTCAAAAAAATTGAGGGGAACCCACACATATAGGATTCCCCTCGAGTTTTGAGTTGTTGTGAAATTATGCAGCCTGTGTCTTTTCCATGGCCAGCAGCTTTTTGCGTTCAATCACTACCAGTACAATTGCCAGCAGCGCTGCGGCAGTATCCGCAATGGGGCCCGCATACATCACGCCGTCAATTCCCCAGAACATGGGCAGAATCACCAGCAGCGGCAGCAGGAAAATCACCTGCCGGGTAAGCGCCATCAAAACACCGCGCGGGGCTTTTCCCATAGAGGTAAAGAAATTGGAAGTGATGGGCTGAATCCCGTTGATAAAGGTACAGAACAGGAAAATGCGGAAATACCGCTCGGCAAATACAAAATACTCCTCGCTGCCCGAGCCGAACAGGGAGATAATCTGACGCGGGAAAAGCTGGAAGCACAAAAATGAAACCAGTGAAATGGCTGTGCCGGCGGTCACTGCCAGGCGGTAAGAGTTCCAGACGCGCCCATACTTTTTGGCACCGTAATTAAAGCTGGTAATGGGCTGGAGCCCCTGCGAAATTCCAATCACCAGCGAGAAGAAGATCATATTGACTTTATTGATGATTCCCGAGCAGGCGAGCGGAATCTCCTGCCCATACACTGACAGCGCGCCATAAAAGGTCATCGTGTTGTTCATTACAACCTGTACCACCATCATGGCAATCTGGTTGAAGCAATTGGAGGTGCCCAGTGCTGCAACCCGCAGGCAGCAGCGCAGCTTTGGAAGGAAATATTGCTTTTCCAGCCGGACAGAGCGAAAATGCAGCAGATACCAAAGCACCATACAGCCCGAAATGATCTGCCCCAGTACCGTGGCCCAGGCCGCGCCGGCCATACCCATCTGAAAACCGAAGATAAACAGCGGGTCAAAAATCGTATTGATGACAGCACCCGAAAGCATGCATACCATTGAAAATTTGGGGCTGCCGTCTGCGCGAATCAGTGCGCTTCCACCTGTGGAAAGAATCAGGAACGGGAATCCAAACGAGGTGATTCCGGTATACTCCAATGAATACGCCAGCGTGTCTTCGGTTGCGCCGAACAGCAGCATCAGCGGCTGAAGGAAAATTCTCACCAGCACACAAAGCAAAATACCGGAAGACAACAGCAGAAAAATCGAATTGCCCACATATTTTCCGGCTCTTTTGTGTTCTCCGGCACCCATACACAGGTTAAAATTCGCCGCGCCGCCGATACCGAACAGCAGTGCCAGCGAAGTGCACAGCGTACTGAGCGGGAATGCCACATTGGTGGCGGCATTGCCGTTGATGCCGATGCCGTTCCCGATAAAAATCTGGTCTACAATGTTATACAGTGCGCTCACCAGCATCGAAATTACGCTGGGTACAGCAAACCGGACCAGCAGTCTTCCGATTTTTTCTTCCCCTAATTGATTTCTCTCCATCTTATTCCCGTCCTTTCTTTGTTTCAGATACGAGCTGGTTGGCTTCTTCACCCAGCTCGGCAGCCCGGCGCAGCAGCGACAGCAGCAGCTCTTTTTGTGAGTCATCCATTTCCCGGGTAATAGTCTCCTGCCAGCAGTCCATGGCTTTTTCCAACTGCGGAATCAGGGCTCGTCCCTTTTCTGTCAAATACAGCTGCCATGCGCGCCGGTCGGGTTCCGGCTTTTCCCGGCATAAGTATCCCTGCTCTTCCAGTTTTCGAATCGATCTTGTCACCATGGCGCTGTCCATATGCTGCGCACGGCTCAATTCCTTTTGGATACACCCTTCGTGGCGTGAAATTCCATATAAAAAGATATATTCCGGAAACCCCAGCCCACACGGCTCCATGGCACGGCAAATAAACCTCTGTTCCTGCCGATGAATCGCCGCAATCCATCGTCCAAGTCGTTCCTGCATACAATCTCTTCTCTTTCTTTTGTGAATATGTGCTGCACACACCCTTTCTTTCAGTATAACGTTATTAGTTGACTTGTCAAGCATCCGGACAATCGCACAAAAGATTTCTCTTGACTTTTACAGCAGGGGGAATGTATTGTTATTGTATAGTATGTTTGCAAACAACATTTGAAGGGGAATGGAAATATGGCAGAGAGAACCAAAGATATGACAACCGGCAAACCGGCAGGACTGCTGCTTTCGTTTGCATTGCCGCTGATGGCGGGCAATATCTGCCAGCAGCTGTATACCATGGTGGATACGATGGTGGTAGGGCAGGTGCTGGGCGTAGAAGCACTGGCAGCACTGGGCGCCGCAGACTGGCTCAACTGGATGGTGCTGGGCATTGTGATGGGATTTACACAGGGCTTTTCCATCCTGATTTCGCAGCGCTTTGGCGCAAACGATGGGGATGGCCTGCGCCGGGTCACGGCGATGAGCACGATTTTATCGGCAATGATTGCTCTGGTGACGACAGCCGCCAGCTTGCTGGCAGCAGAACCGCTGCTGCGGCTTCTGAACACGCCGGAAGAAATTCTGCCCGGTTCGCTTTCTTATTTACAGATTATCTTTTCGGGTGTGGTGATTGTCACTGCATATAATATGATGGCTTCCATTCTGCGGGCTTTAGGCGACAGCCGTACCCCTTTGTACGCCATGCTGGTGGCTTCCGTCGTCAATATCGGGCTTGATCTTCTGTTCGTCATGGTCTTTCACTGGGGAATTCCCGGTGCAGCAGCTGCCACGGTCATTGCACAGGGGTGTTCCTGCCTATTCTGCCTGTGGGTATTGCGCCGCCTGACAGTTCTCAAAATGCAGAAATCCGACTGGAAACCCGACAGCGTACTGATCCGCCGTTTGTTCCAGCTGGGACTGCCCATGGCATTTCAAAACGCCGTGATTGCGGTTGGCGGGCTGGTGGTACAGTACGTCATCAACCAGTTTGGCATGATCTTTGTGGCAGGATTTACCGCTACCAACAAGCTGTACGGCTTGTTGGAGCTGGCAGCTACCTCCTTTGGCTTTTCCATGGCCACCTTTGCCGGCCAGAATCTGGGGGCAAAAAAATACGAGCGCATCCGGCTGGGAATGCGCTCTGCCCTGAAAATAGCCATTGCCACCGCACTGGTCATTTCTGTGCTGATGATCCTGTTTGGAAAATATGTACTGCTTCTATTTATTTCCGGAGAACCGGAAGAAGTTGCAGCAGTATTGGAAGTGGCCTATACCTATCTTTCGATTATGTGTTCCGTACTGTTTATCCTGTACCTTCTGCACCTGTACCGTTCGGCATTGCAGGGAATGGGGGACACGGTTATCCCCATGGTTTCGGGTATTGCAGAGCTCACCATGCGCATCTCCTGCGCACTGCTGCTGCCGATCTGGCTGGGGCAATTCGGCATCTATTTTGCAGAAATCGCCGCCTGGACGGGTGCGGCGGTTATTCTGGCTGCTTTTTATTACATCCGGCTTCATCACCTGCTGCACGGAATCCCCGATAAGCGCATCCAGGTTACGCACGACGGCATTGTAGAGGATAACGCCGGTATACCCTGACCTTGCAATACTTGCAATAGGTGGGGAAATACGGTAGAATAAAAAAGAAAAGGCCTGCGCACAGGCGCTTCCCTTTATCTATATCATAACGAGGTACTAAATTATGCAGATTGCTCCTTCCCTTCTGGCCGCGGACTTTACCCGTCTGGGAGAAGAAGTCCGGCGTGTGGCCGAGGCGGACTATCTCCATCTGGATATTATGGACGGCCATTTCGTCCCCAATATCAGTTTTGGGCATGAACTGGTAGCGGCGCTCCGTCCCCTGACGGAGCTGTCGTTTGACGTACATCTGATGCTGGAACACCCGCTCTCCTATATCCCGCAGTTTTTACAGGCTGGTGCGGATGATATCACTTTCCATGTGGAATGCAGCGATTCCATTCAGGAAACATTGGACGCCATCCATCAGGGCGGCGTAAAGGCCGGCCTGGTGCTTAAACCGGATACCCCGGTTGAAACGCTGTGGCCCTGGCTGGACCAGATCGATATGGTGCTGGTGATGACCGTAGAACCTGGCTTTGGCGGACAGAAATTTATGGCCGGCATGATGGAAAAGGTGCGCCGCATCCGGGAGCATGCCCCTGGGCTTCTCATCCAGGTGGACGGCGGCGTAAACCGTGAAACCATTGCGGCCTGTGCCGCAGCCGGTGTCGATATCTGTGTGGCAGGCACTGCCGTTTTCCGTGCCGAAAACCCCGGCGAAGCGATCCGCATGCTGCAAAGCTACTGAGCCAGTGTTTCCAGCGCACAGTCGCTCAGAAGGATCCCGTACTCACAGGCCGAACAGGCCGCCAGCCGGCCGCCGCCTGTAAAACGGGCATATTCTCCCAAAATACACCGCAGCGCCGGGATTTCATGCAGGCGCGCGGAAACACAAAGCCGCCACCGGTCTGCCTGCGGCGGCGATGGCCATCGGTACAGCCGGGAAGAGAGTCCGGGAAAGCGTCCGCGCAGTGCTGACGCGGCCCGAAACAGATCCTCTGCCCGGCTGAATTCATATAACAGCGCATGGTGCTGTGAGACAGTGCGCAGCCGAAGACGTTTTTTGGGGCAGACGGTGAACAGCAAAATGGTTTCTCCGCTTCCCGCAGGATATGCGCGCAGCAAAATGGTCCGGCCAGCCACCGGGACCCGATACTTTCGGCTGATTTGAGAAAAAATACGTGCGGCTGCCAGACGGCAGTGAAGGCTCTGCCATTGAGAGGCGCCCTCCCGGCTCAGCCCCAATACCTGTGATTCTTCACGGGAAAGGACCACCAGGAACCGGGAAGGGTTTAGCAGCTGTACTTTCATTGCGGACACCTCCATAACAAGTACATTCCAGAAAAGGGGTATCTTATGAAACGGTTCTTCCCCAAAGGGGTTTTCCTGTCCCGGCAGGAGGACCCGGATGGTCAGATTATCGCGTCCTATACGCCGGAAAAGGTGCTGGTTCCCCTGTATCCACGGGGGGTGGGTATGGTTCCGGCAAACACCCAGGTGAAACGGGGTGCGCTGCTGGGTGAAGAGGGTGGTTTTGCACCGGATGCAGGCACCATACAGGAATACCGCGAAGTCGTGCACCCGGTACTGGGGCGCATGCTGTGCGCAGTACTGGAGCTGGGTTCCAGGCAGCCGCCGCGCGGCCACCGCAGTTCAAAGCCGCAAAAGGGCAGCTGTACTCCGGAAGAAATTCAGAAAACCGCCATGCAGGCGGGGATTATCGATGAATGCAGCGGTGAGCTGCTTTGGAAACGGCTGCGGCAGATGTGGGAAGACCCGCCGGAGTTTATTGCCGCCAATGCACTGGAAGACCTGCCTTTTTTGCCGGGCGCAGCGTTCTTTTTGCAGGAACAGGAAAAAGTTCTGCGGGGGCTGGAGTATCTGGCGGATGCCGCCGGTACTGGGTACCGTGTCGCGTGGAACTCCCGCCGGGTAGGGGATGCCATCAACGGGCTGCCTGACTATCTTTCGCTATCGCTGGATGAAAGATATCCCGCGTGGCGGCTGTACCAGAACCGTCATGGCGGAAAATCCATGCTGCTGGGCGTACAGGCATTGGCGGCGCTGGCCGACGCGGTCGAAAAGGGCCGCGTACAGACGCACACCGTCATCGCAGTGGGAGGGGACGCTTTGCCCAAAACACAGCTGCTGCGTGTTCCCATCGGCACCACGGTGGAGGATATATTGCAGTTTTGTGGTATTGGCGCAAGGCCGTGCCACGTTGCCATGGGAAATATTGTTTCTGCTGTTTCTGTACTGGAGCCTGAAACACCGGTTACCGCTTCCTGCCAGAGCCTCACCGCTTGGAACCCGGCAGAGGTACAGCTGGATGACCGTGTATTCCCGTGCATCGGATGTGGAAAGTGCCAGCGCACCTGCCCGATGGGGCTGGCACCCTGGGTTGTGCAGGAAGCACTTGGGCAGGACCCTATTCCGCAAAATATGCTGTGGCGTGTAGAAGAATGTGTGGATTGCAGTGCGTGCCGGGCGGTATGCCCGTCGGGAATTGATTTGACAGCCTGTATGAAACAGGCACGGGAACTTCGGAAGCGGGGTGGTCTTGCGTGAAACTTCTGGAAGGGAATATGCGTCTCATCCATTCGGGCCGTTCTTCTGCCGGAATGATGTGGGATATGCTGCTGGTACTGCTGGTGACCTCTGTGCTTCCGGTCATCTATCATGGCATGCGGGCGGCTGCCCTCATAGGGTTTTCCATGCTGGCCTGCCTGCTGGCTTATATTTTGTTTCAGCTGGTCACTCTGCGCCGAATCTGGATTACCGACTGCTCCCCGCTGATTACCGGCGCGATGATTGCACTGCTGCTTCCGGCCAATGTACCGTTCTGGGTGGTGCTGTCAGCAGACCTGTTTGCCATCTGGGCCGCCAAAGAGCCGTTCGGCGGGACCGGGCGCAACCCTTTTAATCCCGCAGCCGCTGGTGTGGCATTTGTCACGGTGCTATGGCCACAGCAGGTGTTCTCCTATTATCATATGACAACCGGCGTGTCCCTGCCCCTGCTTTGGCAGGAAATGGAGACGGCTTCTTCACCGGCTGCGCTGCTGCGCGACGGTATCCAGCCGGGTATCATGCCCTTTGAGATGCTGTGGGGACGTTTTGAAGGCCCGATGGGCGCAACTGCTGCGGCTGTTATTGCGGCGGGGTTCCTGTATCTGGTTATCCGGCACAGCGCAGACTGGCGGGCGCCGGTATGTTTTGTCCTGACAGCGGCACTGTTCGCCGCGTTATTCCCGCGTCTGTCGATGGGGTGGGATATCTCGGTCAAATATGAACTGCTCTCCGGTTCCCTGCTGTTTTGCGGGTGTTATATGGCCGCAGACCCGTGTACGACGCCCCGCACATCTGTGGGAAAATGCCTTTATGGTGTATTGGCCGGCCTGCTGCTGATGCTGATCCGGTACTATGGCGCATATGAACAGGGCGGGTGTTTTGCCATCCTGCTCGCCGGTGCGTTCAGCCCGCTGCTGGACCGCCTGGTGCTTTACATCAGAAGGGAGGTAGCCGCACATGAAAAACAACAGCAGGAACCAGCGCCGCCGCATCCATAAAAGCTGGCTGCGCGCTTTTCGGGATGGTATTTTCTTCCGAAACCCGGTGCTGACCACTGGTGCGGGGCTGTATTTTGTGCTCGCCGGCAGCCAGACCATGAGCCGGGCAACGGCGCTTTCTCTGCTGACCGTCTGCCTGATGCTTCCGGCCTGTGCGGTGGGCAATTTGCTGGGCAGACGGATTGCCTACTGGCTGCGCCTTCCGCTGGCGCTGCTGGTTTCTGCGCTGGCGGCTGTCCCCGCACAGATGCTGGTGCAATGGGCCTTTCCGCAAACCACTGTTGAATGGGGATTTTTAGGACTGCTGTCCATCTCCAATGCGGTACTGCTGGTTCGGGCTTCGCGTTATGCGCCGGAAAAAAGCTTTGGTGCTGCCATTGCGGATGCACTGGGCTGTGCAGCGGGCTTCTCGCTGCTTCTGTTCATTCTGGCAGCGGTGTGGTCTGTACTGTACGGGATGGAACTTCCCGGCCAGACTTCTTTCAGCCGCGCGCCCGTTATGGTGGGTCTGCTGGTGCTGGCGTGTCTGGCTGCGGCGGTGCAGTACATACAGAATCGCCGTGAAAAGCGTGAAAGGGGGAGGACGCTGTGAGAGAACTGGGAGAACTGATGCTGGCCGTATTGGCAGCCCTGACAGCAGAAAACCTGTTTTTCTCGCAGGGCATGGGGTTTGACCGCGTTTTGCAGGCCGCGCGCCGGGGCACGATGCTGGGCATTTACGCGCTGCTGGTGACGCTGTTTTCGTTGGTTTCCGGTTTGCTGCTGTTCTGGCTTTCTGGAATGGTGCCCGTCCTCTGGCTTCCGCTGGTATCGGCGGGAGTGACCGGCGGTGTGTATTTGCTGGTATGCATCGTGCTGGTCATGGGCGCACCCGAATGGTACCGCAAAATCAGCTGGTGCCTTGCACCGGCTGCAATCAATACCGTTGTCTTTTCCATTCCGTTTCTGGTACGTCTTCAGGAATGGAACCCGTGGCAGGCAATCGGGTTTTCACTGGGAACCGGTGTGGCATTCTGGCTGGCTGCATGGCTGCTCACCGAGATGATTCCGCGGCTGCGCCATATCAGTATGCCTGCGGCGTTCCGCGGGATGCCGGCAGTTTTTCTGTATATGGCGATTCTGGCGTTGGCATTTCTCGGTTTTGCACGCTGATTTTCTGACGCTGGATAAAACAAAACAGGCATTCCGCCCGATGACGGAGTGCCTGTTTTTTATTGGTGACCTCTGAGGGGCTTGAACCCTCGCCTCCGGATTGAAAGCCCGGTGTCTTATCCTGCTTGACTAAGAGGCCGCAGGTGGTGGGGAGGGAGAGATTCGAACTCTCTGAGCCTGCAGGCAACGGATTTACAGTCCGCCGCGACTCTCCATCTTCGCCGCCTCCCCATATGGTGACCCCTGTGAGATTTGAACTCAACATTTCCGGCTTGAGAGGCCGGCGTCTTGACCGGTTTGACCAAGGGGCCGTATTAGATTTTCAAAGCAGGGTCCACAGTCACCACCAGAATATCATCGACCCGCACTTTGAAAACCGCTGCCAAAATCACAAGATTATCAACGGTGGGCAATGTGTCGCCGCGCTGCCATTTAAAGATGGCCTGCGGGGAAGAGAAGCCCAGTATTTTCTGCAATGAGGCCACTGTAAGCCCTGCCTGCACACGCAGGCGGCGGATATTCTGACCGGTTAAAACCATATCTACTGTTGGGATGCACATTCCTTTCACCTCCAAGCCCATAAAAAATACCGCTTACCCTCATAAGGCAAGCGGCACTCGTTGGAGATATCAGGAATAAAACTCTCAACTATGGACAGCCCTGTCTGTATGAAGGCGCAACAACAAAACCACGCTCATATCCGGCGTAGTATTCGCAGCGTTCTTCATAACGACGAGAGTTGATAGCCATTGTGATAATCCTTTCCCAGGCGCCTATTCGGCGCACCGCTTTTGTTCTGATGTCATTATACACCCGTTCTGCAGCTATGTCTACTAAACCTGCGGTATATCCTTTCTGCCGGAAAGACCGCTGCAAAATCCAAAGGGCCCTCCGGTTCCCCGGAAGGCCCTTCATCTATATCAAGCGGGATTCGCCGTGCGCACAGGCGAAATCTTCCCGCTTTTTATACTATGAATCATCGGTACAAACGGTTCCCCACATTACAGCGTGCCGGTAAAGGCCTGTGCGACCAGTACAAACAGCGGCATGGTAACAATCGAGAGCAAAGTAGTGACCGCTACAATACGCGCTGCCAGACGGTCATCTGCGCCAAACTGTGTGGCAAACAGGACTGTATTCGCCGCAACCGGGGCGCTGGCCTGAATCACACAGGTGGTAAGCAGCACCGCTTCCGGCTGGAAGAGGGTAGAAACCGCAAAAAATACCGCCGGCACCAGAAGCAGGCGAAGCGCGCTCAGCCAGAAAATTTTCCTGTCCGAAACAAACTCCCGCAATGGTACGCGGGCAATATTGCACCCGATCACCACCATGGCCAGCGGGGTATTCAGTGCCGCAAAGCTGTCTACCGGAACGGCCAGCAGTTCGGGCAGGGGGCAGCGCAAAAAGAACAGCGGCAGCCCGATGACAAGCCCGATAATCCCCGGGTTCAGCAGGATTTTTTTCCAGTTGGAACGCTGGCCGCCGCTCATCAGCCCGTAGCCGTGTGTCCAGGCAAATACATTGAAGACCGCCATAAAAATGGATGCATACACCACGCCTTCTTCGCCAACCACTGCCTGTACCAGCGGCATCCCCATAAACCCGGTATTGGAATATACCATGGCAAACCGGAAAACGCACCGACGGCTTTCCGGCTCGCGCCGGAAAAACAGCCAGCTTAAAACAATCCCCAGTACATGGGCCAAAACCGCCAGCCCAAATGACAGCGCCAGTTTATCCAGGCTGATCGCACTTTCATCCGTGGCCAACGATGAAACTATCAGGCTGGGCGCTACAATGTACAAGAGAAGCGAGGTCAGCTGGCTGACGCCGCGCCGTGTAATCATGCCGGCTTTCACACAGATTACACCGACACCGATCATCAAAAACAATTCGGCTACTTTGAGTACAACCGTCAGTATTGAAGTTACCATCCCTCAGAATCTCCCCCATGCCCTGCATCGTCTTCTTCCGGCGTGCGGGAGCGTTCTTCGGCAGACGGCGCGGGATTGGTCATGCTGCCCGCTCTGGCTGCTTCCTGTTCTTTTTGAAACCGTTCACGGTCAGTTTTGTAATACTTCCAAAACACCAGGCAAAGCAGCACCAGCGCGATTGCTGTGATGATGCGCAGCACCGTTCCCCAAATTCCGGAAAACAGATCTTCCTGGGTAAAAATGTTGGCGCCCCACCAGCCGCCTAAAACCAGAAAAAAGGCGCCGGCAAGATAAAAGACCTTGTTTTCCTTTCCCATACGGAAAATCAGGATCAATCCTACCAGCAGCCACATCCCTGCATAAACGTATTCCATTTTGTTCCTCCCTTTCACTACGCTGTTTTTATTCTTCGCGCTGATGAAAGGGAAGGCATTTATGCGCAGGCCTTCTTTTCTGCCTTCTTCTTCGATGCATGCATCCGGCGCATACGCAGGCGTGCCTCAGCCCTTGCACGGCGTACGCGGCTCTCTCTGCGAAGCTGGAAGAAGCAGCACCCCAGTACTGCCGCCTGCATTCCATGCTCCACCCCCTGCAGCAATGGCAGACCGTCACTCATCAGCAGTGAGAGGAGGCCCATAAACAAGCCTACCCCGCAAATCATCAGGCTGTCTTTTTCGCGCGGGCGGTATTTCAATGCCAGCCCACACACTACACAAAGCATCCCTATCCCACTTATCAGGTTCACGATATTGACCCCCTCTTAAAATTCGCTCATATGTTCGATTTCAAGAGTATCATATCACGATTTTCGAGGGAATGCAAGGGAATCGAACAAATTTTTCGAAAAAATGTTCGGTTTTTTCATGAAGGCTGCCTTTCATCAACAATATGATTATTTTACCCCACGCTTTCTCCCTTTGCAAGTAGGAAAGCCCCTGGAATATAAAAAAGCCCCCGCAGAAAATTGTTCCTGCGAGGGCTTTTAAGCCTTGCATCCATTACAGGATATAAATGGTCATATTCCGCACACCAAAGTTTGCACATTCCTCATAGGTGTCGAAATACAGGTCTGCCATAATGTATCCCTGGCTGGCAAACCCGCCGGTATCTGCGGCTACAGCGTATCCGTATACAACGGAACCGTCGGGGGAGCAGATATACAGCTTGGAGCCATAGGGAATCACATCAGGGTTTACGGCAATATTGCCGTACTGTGCCGGGCGGCCGGTAGCCGTCCAGCCACCGCCGGTGTAGGCGGTGCAGCGCCCGGTCAGGGCTCTTTTGTAAGAAATCACATTGCCGTTGTGGTCAATCAGCGTTCCATCAGAAGAAATGCTGGCGTAGCCGGAAGGGCGCTTTTTGGTGCCTACCAGCACGACTTTTTCCACAGGCTCTTTGGTGACCTCGTTTGAGATCTCCTCGCTTTCCACAACCTTGCCGTCTACCAGCTTGTTGCGGTAAACAATGGTGCGTTCGCCTTCGACGCCCTTGGTCTGCACCTTGGTTTCGCCGACATACAGGGAATCGCTTTCAACCTCTTTTACGGTATAATCAACTGTTTCGGTCTTGGTCTCTTCCTCGTAGGCAACGCGGGCGACCTTAATCTGCATATTCTCTGTCAATGCTTCATCCAGCGGGAAGTTTGCCATATCTTCCTCGCCCAGCTGGATGGAAGCGGCATCCAGTGCAGATTGTACATCGCCTTCCCTGAGCAGGAAACTCTGCTCTTTGCCGTCAGCCGTAACGGTAATATGATAATAACGGGTAACAGAAACTTCGGTATCCTTTTTCAGGATAGTATCGCTGTCCAGTGAAAGGACATCGTTCTCTGCGCAAACAACGCCTGCTTCTGCTACAGCCTGCCCTACCGTATCGCCATAGTGCATCTGTACGGTGCAGCTCTCGCCATCGGCGGTCACTACAACATCCAGTGCGCGGCGAATGGTCAGCCGGTTTGCATCCGCATCAAACGTCACTTCGTCGTCTGCATCGACAGACTCAATGCGTTCATATTGTACCGCAGTCTCCAGAATGTTTTCCTCAGTGGGGTCCATCAGACTGATGGAAGTTGTTTCGCCGTTATCTACAATGGTAACGGCTACCGTTTTTGCCATAACAGTGATGACCGAAGTCAAGCAAATGGCAACCATCAGTACCAGAGCCACGGTGTTGCGGCTGAGCTTATTCAGTTTTTCTCTGGTCTTCTGTTTCAAAGGCATAATGCTTCTCCTTTAGTCTTGCCATGCGTCCGCAGAACGATTTCTGCGGCGACGACGTGTTAAGATTTTGGATTTGCAACGCTCGAGTGGTATTATATGCATTGATTGGCCGAATGTCAAATTTTCAAAACCGCTCGATTTATGCATTATGCTGTATCTTGTATTTTTAAAATTCTAAATAAGAATAATATTTCAAAAAATCGTGTCCATAATTCTGTTTTTATATTTTTTATGTAACCTGAATTG
>DVIY01000188.1 GCA_018710915.1 Candidatus Gallacutalibacter pullistercoris | reverse complement strand
GCGGGAATTTGTGCGCGGCGGTTCAGTCAGCTTACTACAAGTCAATTTACTCCGTGGCCGCCAGTTCACACGGCGCCGCCTTCGACCGCCACTGAGCTTTGCTCACTCTGGCGTGTCGCGGAGTAAGCTGCGGGGGTCAAGGGGGTGTAACCCCTTGCGAATCTTTGGTTACTTTCTTTTCGGAAGAAAGTAACAGGCGCAGATAAAAAAGACCGGTTTTGCGCTTGCGCAAAATGGCCCTTTTTTCGAAGGGCCAAGGGCTTTTTCGGGAATACCATTGCTTGCAATGGTATTCTTCGCAGCACTTGAGCGACAACTAAATGTTTAATACATTTGGATTCAAAAGGCCAACGGCCTTTTGTGGAGAGGCGGTTATCAACCGCTCGAAATCACGCCGCTGCAAACTTTTCGTCAAAAAGAAGAAGCAGAAACACCAGCCCCAGCAGCACACAGCAAATCCACACAGCGCCGGTGCCCAGCCAGCGGGAAGAAAGCGCCCCTACCGCTGCTCCGATGCAGAACATCGCAATAATCACGAGATAGCGCAAACATTTTTTCAGTGATTCAGAGTCCTTTTTAAAAAGGAAAGCAGAAAAATTGTCCGCGGCAGAGCGCAGGTTGCCGGTACACATGGTTGTGGCATAGGGCAGCCCCTTTGTTTTGCGGAAACTCTGCACCTGTACGGAGCAGATGAAAGAAATTGTCACATTCACCACGGCATCCGGCACCCAAAGAGGAACAAAGCCGATAATCAGCAGCAAAACAATCTCCAACAGCAGCGCCATATGCTGCCACTGCAGAAAAGCTTTTTCTGAAAACCGGCGCTTGATAATCTCGGTGAGCAGCACGCCAAGGAAAAATGCCGCCACGGGAATCAAATAATACAGCGCAGAAAGCAAATCCAGGTCTGCAAATTTCACGGCCATCAGAACCAGATTGCCGGTCTGGGCATTGGCGAACACCCCGCCCCGGAGCGTGTAGGTATAAGTATCCAGAAATCCGCCGGACAGCGCCAGCATGATTCCCACAATCAGCGATTCGTGCGCCAGCGTGTCGCGGCCCCAAAGCGTCAGTTTCAAACAGTTTCCGTCCTTTCTGTTTTGGGCAGGCGGCCGGATTCAAAAAGCTTCCAGCACTCCTGCTGCCCCTGCCGGTACAGTGCGTCCAGTTTTTCCCGGTCTTTTTCAAAGCGGCTCAGGGTGATGGGAGTTTCCGGCGCAATAACGATGGCCTTCCCCTCTTTTTCCAGCTCAAACAGCCGTTCGCGGGATTTGGCATAGACAGCGTGGCGGTTATCCAGCGCCTGCACCATGCCGGGGTATTTTTTGAAAACCCGGCGGTATACAGAACGGAAGCTCTCGGGGGATTTCACATACTGACGGTCGCGGGTAAGCACCGCTATAATATAGTCGCAGCCCTGTTCCAGCGCGCGCTCTACCGGAATAGGGTCGCTGGTTCCTCCATCCAGATACCGATGGTCATGATACACCACGATGGGAGAAAATACCGGGATGGAAGAAGAAGCTGACAGCAGCGTACAATCGTGGTACAGCGCTTCTTTTGCATAATAAACCGGTTTTCCCGTATCCACATCGGTCACACCGATCTCATATTCCATGGGGGAAGCCAGCATCGCTTCATAGTCATAGGGGTCCAGATGGTCGGGGATGGTTTCAAAGATAAACTTCATGCCGAACAGCGAGCCGGTTTTAAGATAATTCTGAAAGCTGAGGTAACGTTTGTCCCCCAGATAATCCATGTTGGTCCGGTATGCCCTGCCCCGCTGCCCGCTGACAAAAGAAGCCGCATGACAGGCTCCGGCAGAAACGCCAATCACATAGTCGGGCGTCCAGTTTTCCGCCATCATGGTATCCAGCACACCGGCGGTATACAAGCCGCGCATCCCGCCGCCTTCCAGCACCAGTCCGATTTTCAAGTTGATTCCCCCTCTATTATCCCAATACCTGCAAATCCTTTGTATAATCGTTGAGCACTTCACAGCCGGTCTCGGTTACCAACACCAGGTCTTCAATGCGCACACCGAATTTTCCCGGCAGATAAATGCCCGGCTCCACCGAAAACACCATGCCGGGCTGTGCGATTACTTCACTGACCGCGCTGTTATCCGGCGGTTCGTGGCAGGAGATGCCGCAGCCGTGGCCCAGCCGGTGGGTAAAGTACGGCCCATAACCGGTTTCTTCGATCACCTGGCGGGCTGCCCGGTCAATTTCGCACATTTTCACCCCAGGGCGGATCATGGCTTCTGCGGCAAGGTTGGCAGCTTTTACGGTTTCATATACCCGGCGCTGTTCTTCGCTGACTTCCTTCCAGAAGACCGTGCGGGTCATATCACACCAGTAACGCTTGATCGGCGTGAAGATATCCAGCACAATGCTATCACCGGGACGAAGGACGGTGTTTTCCGGGGCATGGTGCGGGTCTGCACCGTTGGGGCCAAAGCAGACCAGCTGCCCTTCGTCGGAACGTTCCGCACCGTTTTCGCGGAAGAGCGCTTCTACTCGGGAGGCCATCTCCGCCTCGGTCACGCCTTCCCGCAGTTCGCTCACAGCCTGCGCCATTACGCGGTCGTTAATGGAAGAAGCTTCCCGCATGGCCTGCGCTTCCTGTTCATCTTTCTGCTTGCGGGCATCATCTACCGGTGCAGAACCAACCACGGGGCGAAGATCCTGCCGCTGTTCCATCAGGCGGATGAGGAAACGGCTGGGCCAGCTTTTGTCGATGCCCAATGTGCCGGGGCGCACGGTTTTGGCGATATCGGCTACCGGATCATCTGCGTCGTTGTGGAGTTTCAGCTCCCAGCCCTCCAGCGAAGTAATTCCGAACAAGTCATTGCCGAACAGCATGCACTGCCCGTCTTCATGCACATACAGCGCCAGCTGGCGTTCCATGGGGACAATCCACAGCCCGGTGAGGTAAAAAACTGATTCAGTAGAGCTGACGAGGATCTGGGAGAGTCCCTGTTCCTTCATATTTTGCCGAACCCGGCCAAGGCGTTCCTGATAGAGAGGTTTCATAAAAGTCACTTCTTCCTGATAAAATAAATATGATTATATATGAGCTTGCCGATGAAATGAAAGAATAGGTTGGGGTGCACCTATGTGCACTCGAAAAGACTTTTTGCGCGCAAAAGGCCGTTGGCCTTTTGGATTGAAATGCATTGAACATGCAGTTTGTCGCGCAAGCTGGCGGCCACGGAGTAGATTACTTTGAGCACACCCGCTGCGAGCTAACTGAACCACCGCGCACAAATTCCCGCAGGGGATTTACCAGCGCGGTGGTTCTGCGCCGCTTTCTGCATCGGAACTTCGTGGGGGTTTGAAAAGGGACCAAGGCGGTCCCTTTTCCGCTTCTTTGTGCCTCTTTCTTCTCGCAGAAGAAAGGGCAATCCCCTGTTTTCGCCGAGTCGGCGGGAAAATATTTCGGGCAGTTGATAACTACTCGCTCACAAAAGGCCGTTGGCCTTTTGAATCGAAATGCATTAAACATGCAGTTTGTCGCTCAAGCCGCGACGGGCTGTTACTTTCTTCCGAAAAGAAAGTAACCAAAGATTCGCAAGGGGCTTTGCCCCCTTGACCCCCGCGGTTTGCTCCGCGACGCGCCAGAGTGAGCAAAGCTCAGTGGCGGTCGAAGGCGGTGCCGTGCGAACTGGTGACCACGGAGCAGATTGTTTTGGGCACGCCCCTAGCTTCGTTGAGGTTGGCGAAAAACGCCCTCTTATTTCATCTCTTTCAGAAGCTCGGCGATTACTACACGCTCGTCGAAGGGATGCTTCACGCCTTCAATCTCCTGATAATCTTCGTGTCCCTTGCCGGCCAGCACGACAATATCGCCGTCCTGTGCGTTTTCCAGGCACCAGCGGATGGCTTCGCGGCGGTCGGGAATCTCGATGTATTTGCCGTCGGTTTTGGCAAGGCCGGTTTTGATGTCGTTCAGAATATCCAGCACGTTTTCAAAGCGGGAATTGTCGGCCGTGATAACCGAAAGGTCGGCCATGCGCCCACTGACTTCGCCCATTTCATAGCGGCGGATTTTGGGGCGGTTTCCGCCTGCGCCGAACAGGCAGATCAAGCGTTTGGGGTGATATTCCCGCAGCGTTTCCAGAATACTCTCCATGCTCACCGCGTTGTGGGCATAGTCGATGAGCAGCGTGTAATTGCCGGGAACCTTTACCGGCTCCACGCGTCCCTTTACCTTTACCACGTCCAGCCCTTTCTGCATGGCTTCCTGTGCAATGCCCAGATGATGGCATACCGCAATAGCGCCCAGCGCATTGTAAGCGTTGAACTTGCCGGGGATATCCACATCCACCGGGAAATCCATTTCTCCCTTTACATCAAAATGCACGCCCAAGTAGCCTGGACGGGAGATCAGGTGGTCATTTTCTGCACGCAGTTGTGCTTCTTTGGAGAAACCGTAGGTTTTGATTTCGCAAGTATGTCCCTCGATAATGCCCTGCCAGCTGGGGTCGTCGATGTTGATAATGCCGGTGCGGCACTGGCGGAACAACATGGCCTTGCAGCGGCGGTATTCGTCCATGTCGGCGTGCTCGTCGCCGCCGATGTGGTCGGGTGAGAAGTTGGTGAACAGGCCCACCTCAAAGGTAAAGCCAGAAACCCGGTGCGCTTTCAGGCCGATAGAAGAAGCTTCAATCACGCAGTACTCGCAGCCCGCATCCGCCATTTCGCGGAAAATACGCTGTACCTCATAGGATTCCGGGGTGGTGTTGGCGGTAGCGGCCACCTTGTCGCCGATGACTGCGCCGATGGTGCCGATCAGGCCGGTCTTGTGTCCGGCTGCTTCCAGAATCGAGCGAATCATATAGGAAGAGGTGGTCTTGCCCTTGGTGCCGGTAATGCCGATGACCTTCATCTCGCGGGCGGGGTGGCCGAACCATGCGGCGCTGAGTGTTGCCAGCGCATACCGGGTGTCGGGAACGATGACGGCCGGCGCGCCGCAGTCTACCGGTTCCTCGGAAATGATCACCGCTGCACCGTCTTTGGCAGCCTGTGCGGCAAACTGGTGGCCGTCGGCACGGGCGCCGCGCAGACAGACAAAAGCACAGCCGGGAATTACTTTCCGGGAATCATACACCACACCGGTGATATCAGTTTCGGGAGAAAGGGTTTCCGGCAGGGTACACGGAAGACCTTCGAGCAGAGTTTCTATACGCATTGCAATTCCTCCTGAATGGATAATGTCAGAATAAGCGAAAAAGGCCGGCAGCAGTCATTTTCTTTTTTGATGATACTCTCTTGAGAAAGTTCTGTCAAATTTGAGAAGAATCGCACGGCCAACAAAATTATATCATAAAAGCAGCCAAAAAGCAGAAAAATTTTGACGCAAACAAGCAAAAAGCGGACGTCCCGCCGGTTGGCAGGAGCGTCCGCCGAATGATTGATTCAGTAGAGGATTGCGCCATACTTGGCGGCCAGAGGGGAGAGCACTTCTTCCTCCAGCTCGCAGTCGCTGTCGATAATCAGCCGGCCGGGGAAATACCGCAGCGCGGCTTCCAACACCGGCAGGCTGTCGGTCTGCACGGCGATGGGCTGGCGGGTCATCACGGCCTCTTTTGCCAGCCACTGGGCGTCGTCAGGGGTCTCGATGCGCACCAGCGTGGCGTTAAAGCCGTCATCTTCAATATCGATCAGGTCTTCTCCCAGACCGCCGCTGCAATCCAGCGGCTCGCTCAGGAAGATATCCTCACCCAGGAAGAACGCCTCCGATTCAATGGCAGCGGCATAGTTGTCCGCGTCTTCATAGAAATCCCCGGGGATTTCCCGGTTCAAATCCAGCCCGGAAAGCGCCTGCATCTGCTTGGACAGCAGCCCGGTTCCGCCAATCAGCGGGATACCTGCATCCAGCATGGCAGCGCACTGCCCGGCAAAAACTTCCGGCGCAAGCGGGACACCGCGTTCATCCTCGGCTTCCGGCAGTGCCAGCAGCGGGATACTGGCGTGCGGCAGCACCTCTTCCAGCATTTCACGCATATCTTCCGGCGGAAGATTGCCTTCCAGCCCCACTGCGTCTGCGCCCATCGCCTGCAAAACGATGACGGCGGGCAGCAGCGTGCCGCCTGCAAGGGTTTTCCCGGAGGAATCCACCGTCAGAGAAGCGAGCACCGGCAGCTTTTTGCGCTTGGCGGCCAACATGGCAGCCCGCAGGTCAGAGAGGCACTGGTGCCCCGACAGGAACAGGAAATCTGCCCCAGCCTTGACCAGTTCATGCACCTGCGCGCGGTACAGCTCATAGATATCGTCGAAATCCTCTTCACCCAGCGGCGGGACAAACCGGCCCGTGGGGCCCAGCATACCGCCGACAGGCAGCCCCAGAGGCGCAGCGGCTTCTTTTGCCAGCCGCATCAGCTCCAGGTTCAGCTGCTTCATGGAACCTTCCAGCCCAAAAGCAGAGAGCGCGGCAGCGTTGCCGCCGGCGGTGGGGGCCAGCAGCAGAGAAGCGCCGCTGTCACGCGCCAGCGCAAAGGACTGTGAAAGCGCTTCCGGATGGCGGCAATACCACTCTTCCGGGCATTCCCCGGGCGGTACCTGCCGCATCAGAGAAGCAGACGGCGCAGCGATGATGGCGGGCAGAGAAAACGGGAAACTCATGGCAGTATCCTTTCTTGCAATAACTCACATGCTCTCGGGAACCGTAATCTTCAAAAGGTTCAGCACGTTGGCAATCACGGTTTTCGCTGCCAGACACAGGGTCAGACGGGCAGCGCACAGGCCGTCCTCCACGCCCTTGACACGGCAGGAATTGTAGAACTTGTGGAACAGGGTAGCGGCGGTAATCACATACCGGGTGATACGGGCCGGGTCATAATCACGTGCTGCGCCGATGATTTCATCGGTGTAAGCGGAGAGATGACGGATCAGCTCCACCTCTTCGGGGGCGGTCAGCAGGGCCAGCTCTTCATCGGTGCACTCTCTGGGGGTAATGCCGTCGGCAGCCAGCGCCTTCAGGATGCTGCAAATACGGGCATGCGCATACTGCACATAGTATACCGGGTTCTGGGAATCCTGCTGAATCGCCAGATCCAGGTCGAAGTCCACTGCGGAATTGGCTTCGCGCATATTGAAGAAGAAACGTGCTGCATCCACCGGCACCTCATCCAGCAGGTCAGAAAGCTGGATAGCCTTGCCGGTACGCTTGCTCATACGAATCGGTACGCCGTCTCTCATCAGCCGTACCAGCTGCATCAGCACAACGTCCAGCTTTTCGCCGTCCAGGCCGATGGCGTCCATAGCGCCCTTCATACGGGCCACATGGCCGTGGTGGTCAGCGCCCCAGATATCGATGCAGCGGTCAAAACCGCGGTCAAATTTATTCTTATGATAGGCGATGTCGGCAGTCATGTAGGTGGGGTTGCCGTTCTGGCGCACCAGCACCTCGTCCTTGGGCTGCTCGTCGTCCTTGGTCTTTACCTTGGCATATTTGGCGGTGAAGTCAGCACCCTTGTACCAGATAGCGCCTTCCTGCTCGTAGGTCAGGCCCTTTTCGGCCAGCAGGTCAACAATCGCCTTGACTTCGCCGTCGGCGTGCAGGCGGCTTTCGAGGAACCACTCATCGTATTCAATGCGGTATTTCTTCATGTCTGCCTTCATCTTGGCGATGTTCTGGGGCAGAGCGAAGGAAACCAGCGCATGACGGCGCTCTTCCTCGGTCTTGCTCATCAGCTCGTCACCGTGAATGCCGGCGTAAGCCTTGGCAAAATCGGTGATGTACTCGCCGTGATAGCTATCCTCGGGCAGCTCGGGGGCGTTTTTGCCGGCAAAAAGCTGCTGATAACGGATGCTCAGGGACAGGCCGAACTTTTCAATCTGGTTGCCTGCGTCATTGACGTAGAATTCACGCCACACATTGTATCCGGCGGCGTCCAGCACAGATGCAAGACAGTCGCCCAGTGCGCCGCCGCGGGCGTTGCCCATGTGCATGGGGCCGGTGGGGTTGGCAGAAACAAATTCCACCATGATTTTTTTGCCCTGGCCATAATCGCTGCGGCCATAGTCTGCGCCCTTTGCCAAAATATCGCGGAGCACATCGCTCTGGAATTTGGGGCTGAAGAAGAAATTCAAAAAGCCGGGGCCTGCAATTTCCACGCGGTCGAAGTAGGTGGAAGACAGATCCAGATGGGCGGCAATCGCTTCTGCAATCTTGCGGGGAGCGGCGCGGAAAGTCCGTGCGCCGGCCATAGCGGCGTTGCAGGACCAGTCGCCGTGGCTGCGGTCTGCGGGGATTTCCAGGTTAAAAGCGGGGAGCTGGGCCTCGGGCAGTTCGCCGGCCTCGATAGCTTTTTTCATGCTGTTGACAATGGCGGACCGGAGTTCTTCGGTCGCCTGCTGTACCAGTTTGGACATTTATCTTTCGGCCTCCTTGATGGTAATCGAAATTTCGTTGTTGCTGGAAAGGCTGGAGTTGATATCCAGCGTATAGCGCACCTGCAAGCTGCCGCCCTTTTCATTCAGGGTAGAAGCAAAGCTGCTGGTGAATACCCCCACCATCAGCTGGCCATAGCCGGTATCATACTGGCACAGGTGGCGCTTGCCTTTTTCCAGAATCAGGCGGGTAGCGGAATTATCCCGCATCAGCGTGACCTTGTCGTTGTTTTCCACTTTCAAAATCGAAGTCTGATAGCGGTTGGGGTTGTCTTCATCGTACTCTTTATAGGCGATATACCAGTGGTCGCCCTTTTGTACATAGGAGCCCAGCGTATCAATGCGAATCTCACCGGTTTCGCCATCAATCTGCTGTTTTCCCACAATAGAAATCATGTAATCTTCCTGCATGCTCAAAACCCTTTTCAAAGAATAAAAATATGGGAACAATGTGCGTCGGGCAGTGTGCAATCGCGTGGCAATTTTCCTGCAAGGAAACTTTCCGAAGCGTCAGAAACAAACCGCGTGGACAAAGCTCACAATTTGTACCTGCTTCCCCGCGAACATACGGATTCCAAAGGGACTTAGTCCCTTTGGCGAGGGGAAAGGGGGCGAGGAGCCCCCAAAAAACGCTCTCCGCAGAGAGCGGAACTCTTATACCGTAGGGCGCATTTTTGAAAATTGAATTTGAAATCTTCGGGGGACTTATAATTTAAAAGTTGACGCAAGCGTCAACTTCAGGAAGAAAGCCAAGGCTTTCTTCACTTTTCTGCAAGAAAAAAGTTTTTCTTTGTTCATTCTTGA
>DVIY01000187.1 GCA_018710915.1 Candidatus Gallacutalibacter pullistercoris | reverse complement strand
TATTTGGCGCTGGATATTGCAGATGCATGGCTCTCCCGTGCATTGGCAGAAGAAGCATAAGAAAAAGGACGGCAAACTTGCCGTCCTTTTTGTTTTTAAGAATTGGCATATCGCGAAAGGAATCTGCGGGTGCGCTCTTCTTTGGGATTTTCAATGACATCCTTAGCATTTCCCTGTTCCACAATTACACCATTATCCATAAAAATCACCTGATCCGCTACATCACGGGCAAAAGCCATTTCGTGGGTAACGATAATCATGGTGGTTTTCTGTTCTGCCAGGCTGCGAATTACCTTGAGCACTTCGCCGGTCAATTCCGGGTCGAGTGCAGAGGTGGGTTCGTCGAAACACATGATATCCGGTTTCATAGCCAGTGCACGTGCAATGGCCACACGCTGCTGTTGTCCGCCGGAAAGCTGGTGAGGATAGTGATCCGCACGCTCCGCAAGTCCCATCTGCTGAAGCAGCTGCCGGGCCTGTGTTTCAATCTCAGCGATGATTTCCTTTTTCCGGCTTTTATAATCCGGGCTGTTTTTGGCCAGCAATTCGCGAGCCAGCATCACGTTTTTCAGCGCCGTATACTGGGGGAAGAGGTTGAAGGACTGGAATACCATACCAAAGTGCAGACGCTTTTTCCGCACTTCTTTTTCTCTCTGGGTGGCCGGGTCACCTGCATCAAACAGGGTTTCTCCGTGAACAGAGATTTTTCCCCCGTCCGGTGTCTCCAGAAAATTCAAACAGCGCAGCAGCGTGGTTTTTCCGCTGCCGGAAGAGCCGATAATGGCCAGTGTCTGTCCTTCTTCCAGGTCAAAACTGATATCCTGCAAAACCTGTACTTTTCCAAAATGTTTTTCAATATTCTGTACTTGTAAAACTGCCATAACTGCCCCTCCTTACCTGAAATAGCTGAGTTTGCGCTCTACGTAACCAAAGAGCAGTGTCAGGATGCCCACAAAGATTAGATAATACACGCCGGTATAGAACAGGGGCCAGATCAGGCCGTCGCTCTTCATAAAGCTCTCGCCCACCTTAATCAGCTCGCTGACAGCGATGATGCGTGCCAGAGAGGTATCCTTGACCAGTGTGATAATTTCATTGGACATGGGCGGGACGATGCGTTTGATCATTTGCAGCAGGGTCACTTTAAAGAAAATCTGGGATTTTGTCATACCCAATACCTGCCCTGCTTCCCGCTGCCCTATCGGGACGCCCTCGATGCCGCCGCGATAGATGACAGAGAAGTAACAGGAATAATTGAGGACAAAAGCTGCCACTGTGGCGATAAAGCGTCCGCTGTTGCCGGAACCCCAGATGTTGTTGTCCAGAATCAGGCCGGGGCCAAAGTAAATAATCATCAGCTGGAGCATGAGGGGCGTTCCCCGGATGATCCACACTATCAGATCCACAATCAGCTTGATGGGACGCACACCAGCCAGCCCTTTCAGACGGCTGGGGACCCACGAAACCTGTGACAAGAAGCGCAGAGGCGCCCATTTGCTCATAGAGCCAAAAGCGATTACAAGGCCCAACGGCAAAGAAAACAACAATGTCAGGCCGAACAGCTCGATGGTAGTAGCCATTCCTTCCAGCATTGCATTGGTAACGTTCCAGAACATGAAATTTCTCCACCCCTTATGTCATACCAAAGGCAGAGAACAGGTGCCCCGTTCTCTGCCCAGTTTTTGATTGTGTTTACCATCCATATGAAAAAGGCTGACAGCACCGGCTGCGATACCGGACGGCAACTGTCGAATGAACAGCTGCCATCCAGAGAATCGCCTGTAAGTGAATCCCCTTTTATTTCTGTTCGACAATGTTATCCTTAATGCCGTATTTTTCTGCCAGTTCCATCATGGTACCGTCTTCATACAGTTTTACAAACTGTTCGTTGATGAAGTCGGTCAAATCAGAGCCTTTACGGCAGCCTACGCCGTAATCTTCGGTGGTAAGCTCTACCGTGGTGACCAGGTCGGGATAGCTGGTACCCTCGCCGATCATAGCGCCGGCCATCAACAGGTCGATCACACAGGCGTCAGAGGTACCGGAATCAACTTCCATCAGGGCAGTGGCCTGATCCAATACGTCGTTGGTATCCAGACCCTCAGCTTGTGCGGCTTCTTGGCCAGCAGAACCGTCTTCCACAGCTACCAGCAGGCCCTCAAGGCTTTCGGCGGTGGCGTACTGGTCAGCAACATCTTTTTTGACCACAACCACTTGTGCATTTTTGGCATAGGGGTTGGTAGCAGAAGCGCCTTCGGTGATCTCGTTGGTAATGGTCATGCCGTTCCAGGCGCAGTCAATGCTCTTGTTTTCCAGCTCCAGAAGCTTGTTGCCCCATTCAATCACAGTAAATTGTACCTCTACACCCAAGGCATCGGCAATTTCTCTTGCCATATCAGCATCAAAACCGATCCATTCACCGTTATCATCCTTGTAATCCATGGGGGCAAATTCAGTAATGCCCACGACCAGTGTGCCTTTGTCCTTGATGTACTCCACATCACTCTCTGCTGTTTCTTCCTGGCTTTCGCTTTCCTGTGTGGAAGAATTATTGTCTGCAGTGCTGCTGTCATTTGATGTACTGTCGACCGATGCACAGGCGGCCATTGAAAGGCACATGCCCGCTGCCAAAAGAATGGAAAGAATTTTTTTCATCATTGGAAGTTCCTCCTCGTGCTTTTGGGGGAAAGCCCCCTTTTGTACGCAATCACCCAGAATGATTACAGGGCTGTTTGTTTCTCGCTTTTGTATTTTAGCATACTAATATGATAATGTAAATAGTAAAAATAAAAAATCCTCATATTGTATTGTTATTATCGTAAAAAATAGAACATATAGATAAGAGACACTCCGAAAAAGTGGGGAGACGCAGGGAAGGGGGAACTGTATCATGAAGAGGCGGTCAAAGAAATGGTGCGGACAGCTCGCGGTTTTGATTTTGTGCGGTATATTCTGCTGCGGCTGTTCTGCGGAAACCATCCCACCGGAACCGGAATGGATTTTACAGAAAACGGAATGCAGCGTAACACTCGCCGGGGTAGAGGTGAGGGGAACATGCAGCCATACGCTGGAAGGCCTCAGTTCATTTGCGGTAGAATTTCCAGAAGAAATGGCCGGGATGAAAGTACAATACCGGCAAGGGCAGTATACCGTCCAGATGGAGGGGCTGACTGATACCCGTACCGGGGGGATGATGGAAGAAAGCGTGTTTGGGCGGCTGTTTGCAGCGCTGGACAGTGCCGCCCAGGCAGAGCTGACATGGCAGAATGGCCGGTGGGCCGGCGCTCTTCCACAGGGGGATATGCTGACGGCGGAGAGCGATGATGCTGGGAATCCTTTGAGCCTGACGGTGCCGGTATGGCAGCTGGCTGTCCGGTTTGCACAGCCATAGTCAAAAAAGAAGCACCCCTTTGACCGATTCCTAATAGTATGGAGTGGGGCCCGAGAACCACGATGAATTTCCTGCTGGAGAGATTTTCAACCATCCTGCAAACGGATGTTTAAAATCTTTTAAAACCGGCAACAATACCATTGGGTTCCCACTACAAAAAGGATTCGGAGTGTGAAAACGGATGATTCATCGGGGCGATATTTATTATGCCGACCTGAGCCCGGTGGTGGGCTCGGAACAGGGAGGGGTTCGGCCTGTCCTCATCGTACAAAATGACGTGGGGAACCGGTTCAGCCCAACGGTAATTGCAGCGGCAATCACCAGCCAGCGCTCAAAAGCGAACCTTCCCACTCATATTCTGCTCTCCGCAGAAAATACCGGCCTGTCACGGGATTCGATTGTCCTGTTGGAACAGGTTCGGACGTTGGATAAGCATCGTCTGAAAGAGAAAATGGGGCGTTTGGATTCAAAATCCATGTCTTTGGTAGACAGGGCGCTTTCTGTCAGCTTTGGACTTGCAGACCGCACCGGGCCTACATAACCGGGGCGGAAAAAGGCTTTAAATGAAGAAAGGAGCAGAAAACATGGAACTGACCGAAAAAGAGCTGCTTCTGCTGGAAGAACAGCTTCACCTGGAGCAACTGATGGAGGAGAAATGTCTGGCTTATGCACCGCAGTGTGAAGACCCCCAGCTGCGTATGAAGCTGGAAAGCCTTGCCGGAAGGCACCGTGTTTTACAGGAACAGCTTTCACAGGCGGTGACCGGTGAGCTGGGAAAGGACAGCTGAGTATGGAAGAAAAAATGATTTTCAGCGATTTGGTTGCAGTACAGAACCAGCTGGCGTTCCATTGCGGAAGATTTGCAGCTGGATGCACGACCCCACAGCTTCGGGATATGGTGTGGAATGTACTGAATGAAGAATTTTTGATTCAGGGCGAGCTGAACGACGAGATGAAAAAGAGGGCCTGGATCAATCCGGTCCCTGCTTCACAGGAGTCGCTGATGCGGCTGCGCCGTCAGCTGGAACAACAATAAAAGACGGCGGAGAGGCACAGAAAGGCTTTCTCCGCCGAATTTTTTGGGGCCGTTGTGACAGAAAAGGACAGTGTGCAGGATGTATACTGTATGGGCAGGCGGAAAACAGAAAGGGGCGGTACATGAAGCAGACAATCTACATAGATATCCTGATCCTTGTCAATCTGCTGGTAAATTATTTCCTGCTGCTTACGGTACGGGGTTTTTTACATGTACCGGTAAGCCGGGGAAGGGTCTTTCTGGGAGCGCTGGCCGGAGCATTGGGGGCGCTGCTGATTTTTTTGCCGCAGCCGCATTGGAGCATTGCGCTGCTGTACCGGCTTTTGCTTTCAGCGGTCATGGTGCTGGCGTGTTTTTTCCCAGTGTCATTGCGTTTGTTTTGTAAGCTGTTGGCGCTGCTGTATCTGGCAAGCTTTGGCTTTGCAGGTTTTATGCTGGCGTTGTGGGCAATGGGGCAATCTTCGGGGCTGCTGATCAACAACGGAATCCTGTATCTTCCGGTATCTCCCATGCTGCTGCTGTTGCTGGCGGCGGCAGCCTATCTGGTGATGACAATCCTACGCCGTATTTCCGGCCCGCCGGAGCTGAAAACGCAGGTCTGTACCGTTACCGCGCATTGCGGCGATAAAACAGTAGTACTGCATGGCAAAGTGGATACGGGCAGCACACTGACAGAGCCATTTTCTCATAAACCGGCGCTGGTTGTCGAATGGGAATCTGCGATGCCGATTCTGCCAGAGTGTCTGCAAAAGGGGCTGGCTCCTGAAAACTGGACAGAGGGCATCAGAATGATTCCATACCATGCAGTTTCGGGAGAAGGTTTTTTGCCGGGTTTTCAACCGGAAAGAATGGAGGTGAACATGGACGGAGAAAGCCATGTTTTACATGGCTGCTGGTTGGCAGTGTGTACGCAAAAGCTTGGACGAGGACAGTATCAGGTACTGGTACCGCCTGCAATATTTGATTGAAAGGGGAATCTGGGGATGAAACATCATTTCTTTTTGCGCTGGAAGCTATTTTGGAAACAGATGCTGTGCCGTTTGGGAAAAATGGCGGGGGAGTCCATTTATTATATCAACGGCTCGGATGCGCTTCCGCCGCCATTGAGCCCGGAGGAAGAAAAAGAAATCATGGCCGCGATTTGTCGAGGGGAAGAGCCTTCCCGCGAAAAGCTGATTACGCATAATCTGCGCTTGGTGGTATACATTGCGCGGAAATTTGAGTCCCCGGGTGCAGGCGTAGAAGATTTGATTTCGATTGGAACGATTGGGCTCATCAAGGCAGTGAATACCTTCCGCCCCGAGAAAAAAATCAAGCTGGCTACCTATGCTTCGCGGTGTATCGAGAATGAAATTCTGATGTACCTGCGCAAGAGCAGCCAGCTAAAAAATGAAATTTCCATCGATGACCCGCTGAACGTGGATTGGGATGGAAATGAGCTTTTACTCTCAGATGTTCTGGGCAGTGACCAGGATACTGTCAACCGCGATCTGGAAAAGGAGGCGGAAGAAGCCCTGTTGCTAGAAGCGGTCTCCCGGCTTGAACCGAGGGAACAGACCATTATGGAATTGCGTTTTGGACTTCGTGCGCATAAGGAACATACACAAAAAGAAGTTGCCGATGAGCTTGGTATCTCGCAGTCCTACATATCGAGACTGGAAAAGCGCATTATCCAGCGCCTGCGCCGCGATTTGGAGCGGGTAGCAGGATAGCCAGCAACACAATCAAAAAAAGCAAACCCGCTTCCTTGTCCTGAGACTCGGGAGCGGGTTTATGTGTGTTTGAATTAAACTTCTTCTTTCAGATTTTCTTTTGCCACAGCCAGCATCAGCTTGATGCGGTTTTCCTGATTGACCCGGGTAGCGCTGGGGTCATAGTCAATGGGCACGATGTTGGCCTTTTCGTTGATAGCCTTGATTTTGCGAATCATGCCCTTGCCGCAAATATGGTTGGGCAGGCAGCCAAAGGGCTGGGCACAGACGATGTTTTCAAAGCCTGCCTCGGCCAGCTCCAGCATTTCAGCGGTGAGCAGCCAGCCTTCGCCCATTTTGTCGCCGTAACCGATGACGCCATCCACCAGCTTTTTCACATGGTCATAGGAAGCCGGAGGCTCAAAGCAAGGCTGGGACTTGATGGCTTCAATGAGCACCTGCTGCATCTTTTCCAGATAATCATACAGTACCTTAATCACATGGTACTTGGCCTTGCTGCCGCCATAAATGCGGATATCGTCCAGACGGTTATCCACCTTGAACAGCACAAAGTTGATAAGGCCGGGCACGTTGACCTCGCAGTCCTGCTCTGCCAGAAAATCTTCCAGATGGTTGTTGGCAAAGGGGGCGTATTTCACATAGATTTCTCCCACGATACCCACCTTGACCTTAGGCACCTTTTTCACCGGAATGGAAGCAAAGTCGGCGGTCAGCTTATGCAGGTATTCCTTCTGCTGCTTGAGGGAACAGGCGTCGCCCTTGTTGATTTTTTCAGCCAGATATTTTGTCCACTTCTTCACCATGGCGTGGCTGTCGCCCTTGTTGACCTCATAGGGTTTTACCTGGTTGTCCAGCAGCATCAGGGCGTCGCCGTAGACGATAGCGGCAATCATTTTCCGAACCAGCGGGATGGACAGGGAGAAGCCGGGGTTCTTTTCCAGTCCGGACAGGTTCAGGGAAATGACCGGCACATCGGCAAAGCCCGCCTTGCGCAGGGCCTTGCGGAGCAGGTGGATATAATTGGAGGCGCGGCAGCCGCCGCCGGTCTGGGTGATAATGAGGGCGGTTTTGCTCACGTCGTATTTGCCGCTTTTCAGCGCGTCAATAAACTGGCCGATAACCAGCAAGGCGGGGTAGCAGGTATCATTGTGGACGTATTTCAGACCTTCCTGCACAATGTTGGGGCCGCTGGTGGTCAGCAGCTCTGCTTTGTAGCCATAGTGCCGGAAAATACTCACAAACAGCTCAAAGTGGATGCGGAGCATCATGGGGCACAGGATGGTGTATTCCTCCTTCATCTCCTTGGTGAAGAGAAGCCGTCCGGTCTTATCGCGAATCAATTCTGCCATATCATTTCACCTCATGCTTCCAGGGCGGCAAACAGGCTGCGGAGCCGGATTTTCACTGCGCCCAGATTGGTAATTTCATCGATTTTAATCTGTGTATAGATTTTCTGCTCGCTTTCCAGAATCTCCCGAACCTCGTCGGTCGTGATAGCATCCACACCGCAGCCGAAGGACACCAGCTGCACCAGATTCATGTCAGGCTGGTCGGCGATGTATTTCGCCGCTGCATACAGACGGGCGTGATACGTCCACTGGTTGAGCACGCCGGTGCGGAACCGGTGCTCGTGGAAGCTGACGGAATCCTCGGAGACCACCGCCGCACCCAGGCTGGTAATCAGCTTGTTGATACCGTGGTTAATTTCCGGGTCAAGATGATAGGGACGGCCGCTCAGAACGATGATGGGGAGCTTTTTCTCCCGTGCCTTTTCGATAATCACTTCGCCCTGATGGCGCACGTCTTCCAGATAGCAGGAATAGGCGTCATAAGCAGCATCCGCGGCGTTTTTCACGTCGTGGAGGGAAATCCCCTCAAAATACTGTCCGAGAATCTCAGTCATCTTGCCGGGGAAGTCCTTGCGGCGATGGATGCCCACATAGTCTTTGATGAAAGTGGCATTTTCCAACTCGGGCATATTGGCGGAAATCACTTCGGGGTAATAAGCTACCACCGGGCAGTTATAGTGGTTGTCGCCCAAATCTTCGTCGAAGTTATAGGACATACAAGGGTAGAAGATGTGGTCTATGCCTTCTTTCAGAAGGGAGATAACATGGCCGTGCATCAGCTTGGCCGGGAAGCACACGGTATCGGAGGGGATGGTGTGCTGGCCCTCGATATACAGCTCGCGGCTGGAAACCGGGGATACCACTACCTCAAAGCCCAACCGGGTGAAGAAGGTGTGCCAGAAGGGGAGCAGCTCATACATGTTCAATCCCATGGGGATGCCGATTCTGCCGCGCTTTCCTTGGCGTGGCTCATAGGAGCGGAGCTTGTTCAGCTTATAGGAATACAAATCCAGCTCATCCCCAGCGCCGGAACGGCGTGTGACGGGTTTTTCACAGCGGTTGCCGCCGATAAACCGGCGGTTGCCGCCGAACACGTTGACCGTTAGGCGGCAGTGGTTGCTGCACAGGCCGCAGGATGTCACATGGACTTCGTGGACAAAGTTTTCCAGTTCTTCTTTGGAAATAATGCTCTTGCTCTCATCGGGCTGTTTGTTCCAGCGGCCCATGGCATACACAGCCGCGCCATAAGCGCCCATCAGGCCCGAGATGTCGGGACGGATAACATTGACGCCCAGCTCTTTTTCAAACACACGCAGCACCGCGTCATTGAGGAAGGTGCCGCCCTGTACCACAATGCGGCGGCCCAGCTCTTCGGCAGAAGCGGCGCGGATGACTTTATAAATGGCATTCTTCACCACGCTGACGGAAAGGCCCGCGGAAATATCCTCGGTGGTGGCGCCGTCCTTTTGGGCCTGCTTGACAGAGGAGTTCATAAACACGGTGCAGCGGGAGCCCAAATCCACCGGGTGCTTGGCAAACAGGCCCATTTTGGCAAATTCGGCAATGTCATACCCCAGCGTATTGGCAAAGGTTTGCAGGAAAGAGCCGCAGCCGGAAGAACAAGCCTCGTTCAGGAAGATGTTATCGATAGCGCCGCCCCGAATCTTGAAGCATTTCATGTCCTGTCCGCCAATGTCGATGACGAAGTCCACGTCGGGCATAAAGGTTTTGGCAGCGGTAAAGTGAGCCACGGTTTCCACAATGCCATATTCAATGGCAAAGGCGTTTTTCAGCAGCTCTTCACCATAGCCGGTGACAGCGCCGGTGACAATGTGGATACCGGGGTGGTCGTTATACAACTTTAAAAGGTATTCCCGGATGATGGGCACCGGGTTGCCGGCGTTGCTCTGATAAATGGAGTCCAGCAGCCTGCCCTTCTCGTCCAGCAAAACCGCCTTGACGGTGGTGGAGCCGGCGTCCACGCCTAAAAAGCACTTGCCGGTGTAGCCGGTAAGCTCTGCCCTGGGTGCCTTGCACGCTTCGTGTCGGGCTTTAAACTCGTCATATTCTTCCTGATTATTAAACAGGGGAGGGATAAACAGGAACGATGCATGGCCGCTGTAGGCAGCAACATTTTTCAGGGCGGTGTTCAGGTCAACGGCAATTTCACTGTTATAAGCCGCGCCCAATGCCACAAAATACAGGGAGTTTTCGGGGCACAGGCCCTTGGTGGAAAGTGCGGTATCAAAGGCTTCCCGCAGCTCGGAGAGGAAGGTGAGGGGGCCGCCCAAATACACCACGTTCCCGTTGATAGGCCGTCCCTGTGCCAGGCCAGCAATAGTCTGGTTGGCAACCGCCGCAAAAATACTGGCGGCCACATCGCTCTTTCTTGCGCCCTGGTTCAAAAGGGGCTGCACGTCGGTTTTGGCAAATACGCCGCACCGGGAAGCAATGGTATAAATCTTTTCGTGCTCCTTGGAGAGCTCGTTCATTTCGTCAGGGGTAATATTCAAAAGGGTTGCCATCTGGTCGATAAATGCGCCGGTACCGCCTGCACAGGAGCCGTTCATGCGGACCTCCAGCCCACCGGTGAGGAAGAGGATTTTCGCGTCCTCGCCGCCCAGCTCAATGACGGAATCCGCATCGGGAATCAGCTTTTTCAGGGCTAGACGGGTAGCATATACCTCCTGGATAAAGGGCAGGCCGCAGCTTTCTGCAATGCCCATACCGGCGCTGCCGGAAACGGAAACCATGGCATCCTCTTTCCCCACATATTCCTTTTGAATCTTTTGCAGCAGTTCCCCCATTTTTTCGGTAATCTGGGAGTAGTGGCGCTCATAGGATTTGTAGAGGATGTTTTCCTGCTCGTCCAGTACCACGCATTTAATGGTAGTTGAGCCTACATCCAGTCCGATTTTTATCATGTTAACCATTCCTCTCTGTTAAACGGTATCTTAAAAACAGATTCCTCATTAAAGCTTTTGGCGAAGAATTGAATTGGATTGCTCAATTAATTCCAAAAAAAGGCAAAATCGTTCAATTCCCATTTCATTTTTAAGAGTCTGCATGGAACGTTCATATTCCTCATGAGCCGTAGCAATTAATTGCTGTCCCTTTTCGGTCAAAGACAGCGTATAGCTTCGGCCATCAGAACGGCTTGGACTGCGGAAAATGTAACCGTCCCCTTCCAGCCGTTTCAGCAGTGCGGTGGTGCATGGGCGGGAAATTCCCATAAACTCACTGACAGCGACCGGAGTAACCTTCTCTTGCGCACTATATAGATACATCAGCACACTCATATCCCCGCGCCGTATGGGGATATCAATTTTTTGCCGAAGATTCAGGCGGCAGAAAAGAGAAACTTCGGCCGCTGCCCTATACATGGATGGATTCATATCTTCCCTTTCACCTCCAAAAGCAGCATATAGCGGGCAGCAGCCCACCTGAAGAGAAATTCAAGACGAAAATTTTATTTTTCCGCTAAACTATAGAGCCCAGTCGGTTTTGAAAAATTGTTGTGCGAAATGGAA
>DVIY01000186.1 GCA_018710915.1 Candidatus Gallacutalibacter pullistercoris | reverse complement strand
CTGTTTTCATGCCGTTGTTCCTCTTTTCTATTTCATGAAACTATTATACTAACTGTATAAATACATATCCAATTTACAAAAGGAGCATTTCTGATGAACCCTTCTCTCCAGAAAAAACTATATCATTACCTGCTGGAACAGGGCGCCAGCGATGTAGGCTTTTCCATGCCGCCGGACGCAGAAACCGCGTTTCCCGGCCTGCCCTATGCGGTGAGCATTGTGGTACATCTTTCCGATTTTATCGTGGACGAAATCGATGGGGCGCCCACCCACACCTACTTTAACCATTACCGCAGCGTCAACACCCTCCTCGACCAGCTGCTGCTGAAAACCGGGCTGTTTTTGCAAAAAGAGGGCTATCGTTACTGTACTGTAGCCGCTTCCCAGAGCATCAACAAAGACGGCTGGAACTATCAGGGACGTTACTCCCACAAAAAGGCCGCCACACTGGCCGGGCTGGGAACAGTTGGAAAAAGCTCCCTGTTTTTACATAAACAATGGGGCCCGCGCGTGCGGCTGGCAACCCTGTTTACCGACTGTCCCTTTACGGTACCGGAAGTGATTTTGCCTTCGCCCTGCCAAAATTGCCATCTTTGCGTGGACGCATGCCCTGCAGGGGCTGTCTCCGGCAAAAGCTGGACGCCGGAGCGCACCCGTGAAGAGATGTTTGCCCCGGAAAAATGCAGCAATTATATGAAACGCGCCTTCCAGCATATTGGCCGGGGCGCGGTGTGCGGTGTATGCATGCAGGTATGTCCCATGGCAAAGGGCCTGCCGGGATCATCGTGATTTTTTGCCCAGCTTGCGCTTGACCCCATCCGGGCCGATCACATAGGTGTTTTCCAGTTGGCGGCGCAAATCGTTACGGTAGGCGGCGATATATTCCGCCCGCAAAGCTTTTTGCTCTTCTGCTTCTGCAGAGGTAAGTCCTTCGGCTTTTGCTTTTTTAGCCAGTTCGTTAATGCGTTTCATTTTCTCGTCAGTCATAAAACAGTTTTCCCTTTCTGCATTACATAAAGCACGCCCTTTCCGTTTGCCGAAAAGGGCGTTTTTTACATCTTACTTTAATAAAACAATTGCAGCAGGCCTGCAATTGCAATTCCCAGCAAAGAACCAAATACCGCTTCAATGGGACGATGCCCCAAAGACTCATTCAGTTCAGGGAATTCCTTTCGAAAAGCAGCACGTTCATTTTCCGGAAGCCTTGCCTCTACACGGTCAATCAGCAAATTCAGGGTTCTCGCATGAAGCCCCGCTTCCCAGCGGACGCCGGTAGCATCATAGATGACAATCAACGTTAAAATAAATGCAATGGCAAATTCAGAAGAAGAAAAACCATGGTTCAACAAAGCCGCCATGGTGATGGCACAGCTTACGGCCGAATGGGCGCTGGGCATCCCTCCCGCACCGGTAAGACGTTCCAGGCGGACTTTTTTATTTCGACCATAATAATAGATCAGCTTAATAATTTGCGCCAGTATCCACGATAAAACACCTGCATTAATTAAGGGGTTGGAAATTACTATATGCCAATCCATCGGTATCACTCAACTTTCTTTTATAGTAGCCTGGCTTAAACGTTACTGTACAGTCCACTTCGTATTTGAGAAAACAAAAGAGCCGATATAATTCTATTGTACCCTGTAAGAGATATCTTGTCAAACAAATCCGTCAAAAACCCGATTTTCTTTTTCTTCTTTCTTGCATCTTTTCTTACATGCGATATAATAAAAATCAGAATTCCCATAAAGGTATCATTTTATCAGAAAACGAGGTCTGTTATATGAATCCAATCCCTACTTTAAAAGAAGCGCAATCCCTTCTGGAAGAATATAATCAGGAACCCTTTCATCTAAAACACGCCAAAATCGTTTCGGGCGTGCTGGGCTACTTTGCAAAGGAATACGACCCGGAGCAGGAAGACTTTTGGCGTGCAGCCGGGCTGCTGCATGATCTGGATTTTGAAAAGTTTCCCGAACAGCACTGTATTAAAGGAAAAGAGCTGATGGAAGAACGCGGCCTGGACCCGCGCCTGATTCACGCAATGATGAGCCACGGCTGGAACCTGACTACCGACGTAAAACCCGAGCATATCATGGAAAAAATCCTGTATGCTACCGACGAGCTTACCGGGCTGATTGGCGCAGTTGCCATCATGCGCCCTTCAAAAAGCGTATCGGATCTCGAATTGAAATCGGTAAAGAAAAAATTCAAAGATAAAAAATTTGCCGCCGGATGCTCCCGTGAAGTCATTGCACAGGGGGCCGATCTGCTGGGATGGACTTTGGATGACCTGATTTCGCGTACAATCCTCGCCATGCGCAGCCTGCTATCGGAGATGGAAATTTGACTCCCGAACAGTTTGCCCGTTTTGATGAGGCCCGCCGTATCGTATTACAGGGACAAGCTTTGGAGCAGGGAATCGGTACATTGGGAGAAAAAAGGCTGCATGCTGTTCTTAAGCAGTATTATCAGCCAGACGACTCCCTTCACGAGCGAAAAATCGGACGTATGGCGGCAGATGCCGTTCTGGCTGATGGTTCTATTCTGGAAATTCAAACACAAAGCTTCTCTTCGTTAAAAAAGAAGCTTCCGGTATTTCTCGCCTGTGCCAATGTTCATCTTATCGCACCGGTGGTGCAAAAGAAATGGTTGTGCTGGCTAAACCCGGAAACTGGAGAAATGGTTTCACGCAGGCGTTCTCCCAAACAGTATTTTCCCATTGACCTTTCACGAGAACTGGGAGCAATCCGGGAATTTTTGGTTCATCCGGGACTGACAGTGCATTTTCCGTTATTGGAAGCAGAAGAATACCGTCTGCTCAACGGCTGGGGGAATGAAGGCAAGCGCGGTTCCACCCGGTACGAACGAATCCCGCTGAGCTTACTGGACGAATGGGTCATGAGAGCGCCGGAAGATTATGGGCGGCTTTTCCCCAGTGCCCTGCCGGATACTTTCACCGTAAAACAGCTGCAAAAATCCGCGCGCATTTCCAGTATGTGCGCATACTCTGCGGCCGCAATCTTTCGGGAGCTTGATTTGATACGGGAAGCTGGAAAACAGGGACGCACACGCTTGTACCAGAAAAATTTTTAAAAAGCTTTTTAAATCCCACCACAGGAAAACTCCTGGGGTGGGATTTTTATTTTCAGGCAGCGTTATTTTGGGGCTTTTGCCAAAGCTGCGAAACGATGACAACGATGATAATCACTGCCGCACCAGCCAGTTCGTGAAGAGTGGGCGTTTCTCCCAACACCAGCAGCGCCAACAGGATACCATAAACTGATTCCATGGAAGAAACAACACCGGTAACCTGTGCCGGTAATACTTTCAGGCTGCTGATAAACAGCGTATGTGCCAGCGCAGTTGTCATAATTCCAAGGAAGGCCAGCATTGCCCAGTCTGAAACCGTGGGAGAAAACGGAATCCAGAACAACGAGGGAAGCAAAAGAAGTGCAGCGCTGCCCTGTTCATACAGCGCGGTAACCGTTCCAGAATAATACTGCATAAAATATCGGTTCAGCAGCGTCAGGATGGAATAAGCCAACGCCGAAATCAAGCCTACCGCAATTCCAAGCGAAATGTGGTTTTCCAGTGTAAATTGCGGCACTGTAAGCAAAACTCCCAGCAAAATCAACAGAGCCGAAACAACCCGTCCTGCACGAAGTTTTTCATGAAAGGCAAGCGGTTCCAGAAAAGTGACAAACAGCGGAAATGCAGAAAAAGTGATGGTCCCTACCGCTACCGTAGAAAGCTGGATTGAGAGCAGAAACAGCCACCAATGGACGGCGAGCAGCCCTCCTGCCAATACCAGCAAAAAAGCATGTCTCCGGCGTACCCGAAGCGGCTGCCTGGTGCACAGGATAAACACCAGTAATGATAATGAAGAAAAAAATACCCGTCCAAAAGTAATGCCTATTGCGGGAAGAGAAATCCATTTTGCAAAGAGCCCGGCTGTTCCGAACAGAAAAACGGCTAAGTTTACAGAGATAACTGCCCTTTTCTTCATTTTATCCCTCCATTCTTATCCCTTTTTCCAATTATAGGGGGAAATTGGGACAAAGACAAGCAAAAGATTTGTTCTAACTGTACTATTGACATTCATACAGATATGCAGTACAATACAACTGTACTAATACGAATCATACAGATGAAAGGCGGTGGAATGATGGGGATTTTTACACTGAACCCGGCCGGAAGACAGCCAATCTATGAACAGCTGTACCAGTCTGTTGTCAAAATGGCAGCCTTGGGTGTGTTCACAGAAAATGAGCAGCTTCCTTCTGTGCGCAGTGTAGCCCAGGAACTGGGCGTAAATGTCAACACTGTACAAAAGGCTTACCGGATGCTGGAGAGGGATGGTGTAATTGTTTCCTATCCGGGAAAAGGCTCCTTCATTGCATCAGGAGAGAATGCCCTGCTTCGCCAGCAGCAAAGTGCCCGGGAAAGCCTGATTGCAGCAGCACAAAACGCGGCGGAATGTGGGATTTCAGAGGAGGAAATTGTAAGCTGTGCCCGGGAAGGGGCCAGGCACCGCAAAGCAGAGCGCACGCTTTGAGAAAGGTGGTTATTCTATGATTGAGATACAACAGCTGGTCAAATGGTTTGGCAGCAAAGCTGCCCTGGATGGCATCAGCCTGCAAATTGAAAAAGGCTCGGTATTTGGGCTGGTAGGCTCTAATGGCGCCGGAAAATCGACCCTCCTTCGCGTGCTGGCGGGGGTATACCGTCCGGACGGTGGGAGCGTTTTGATGGATGAAGAACCTCCCTATGAAAACAGCAGCCTGAAAAACCGGATTTTCTTTGTGTCGGATTACCCTTACTTCCTGCCGAAATCGACGCTGCAGGAAACGGCTTCTCTGTACCGGCGGGTATATGCCCACTGGAGTGAAGAGCGGTATCAGGCATTGTGCCGGACTTTTGGTCTGGATATTCATGGAAGAATTCAGAATTTTTCAAAAGGTATGCAGCGCCAGGCAGCCCTGATCCTGGCTCTTTCTGCACAGCCGGATTACCTGCTGCTGGACGAAATCTTTGATGGACTGGATCCGGTGGTACGGCAGCTGCTGAAAAAGCTGCTGGCCGATGAAGTTGCCCTGCGTGAAATGACAGTCATCATTGCATCCCACAACCTGCGCGAGCTGGAAGATGTCTGTGATCATGTGGGCTTCTTACACCATGGCGGTGTATTGATGGAACAGGAACTGGACAGCCTGCGGCTGGGTATCCATAAAATCCAGGCTGTATTCCAGCATCTTCCCACCGCAGAGCAGCTTTCGGGTCTGGATATCGTGCGCTGGGAGACACGCGGTTCTCTGGTAAGCATGGTAGTGCGCGGGGAAGACGAACAGATTCAGGCAGAGCTGGAAAAATGGAATCCGGTATTCTGCGAGTCTTTGCCTCTTACATTAGAGGAAGTATTCATCAGTGAAATGGAGGCGGCTGGTTATGACATCGACAACATCCTTTCGTGAATTTATGCGGGAATGGAAAGCGCTGTATGGCTGGAATCTGCGGCGCAGCCGGGGAATCAGCCTGCTGTATTTTGGGCTGATTGTACTGGTAGGACCCGTTTTGGCTTTTTTAGCCGGTGCATCACAGAACTATTCCATGGTGTCGCTTCGCAATATGATTCCGGTTTACTGCGGGCTGACAATGCCTTTTACCATGGCATTTGTTCTGGTATTTTCTATCCAGCGTTTTGGATATATGCACAACAAACGCAGTGTTGATTTATACCACTCCATGCCTGTGCGCAGGGTTCCTATGCTGCTTGCTTCATGGAGCGCTGCAGTTACTGGGCTTCTTCTCCCGTTGTTAGCCGATATCTTTCTTTTCTTCCTATTGGGGCTGACGATTGAGATGGGAGATTTCCGGCTGCTGATGCTGGATTATTTCCGCCTGTTTGGAAGCCAGATGTTCCTGGCAGTCGTGTGCCTTACCTTTTGTATGCTGATGGCGGTTTGCAGCGGTACCACCATGGATATGGTAACCTCGATTGTACTGACAAATTTCTTTTATCCGCTCGTGATTTTCATGGTGATGCTGCTGGGCTCCTGGCTGCTGCCCGGATTCAATGACAGTTACTCCCCTACTTTAATCACCGCGCTGGCGCCTTTCCCGGCAATGATCGTATCTATGTTGTTTGCTGGAGATTATATAGATGCACTGTTCGGATATCACTATACGGGGGACAATCCATGGGTTTTCTGGATATGGTGGATCTGCCTGCTGGCGGTGCTATTGGCATCTTCTTTGTGGCTGTATAGCCGGCGCAAAAGTGAAAGCGCTGAAAGCGACTTGGCCTTCCCTGTACCAAAAATCCTGCTCCGTTTTCTTTCCTCTGCCGCAGTAGGTTTGCTGGGCGGTACTGTTCTGTATTTGATTAACAATGGCCAGGTATATTTCTTTGTCGGGTTTTTCTGTTTTTCTATAATGGCCCATATCGTTACTGAGGCGTTGTATTCCCGAGGGTTAAAACATATTGTCCGCACATTGCCCTCTTATGGTGCAATGGCACTGTGTGTGGTAGTGTTGTACCTGTGTGCGGCAACCGGATTTTTTGGGTATGACACCTGGATGCCGCAAAATGTAAAATCCGCATCGATTTATCCTGGTTGGGCCCGTGAGGAGCTTGGTTCCAGCTGGTCGTGCGATTCAGCTCCCATTGGCCTCTATACCGATTCAAATGGTATAATTGCCCAGCGAGACCGCACTATTTTTACGCAGCCGCAGCATATCGAAACCATTCAGGAAATTCATAAAAATCTGATAAACAGCAGGAAAACAGCAGGAAGCCCGTTCTATTCCTTCGTAGTAAATGGCAGCAACACAACTTTTGTCTATGACACCCCTTCGGGAACCGTAAGCCGGAACATCATCAGTAATCTGTATGTTATTGACACGAAGGCTTCTGCGCTTTTAAAAAGCCTGTGGAATACCGAAGAGTGGAAAAAGCAGACTTTGCCTTATATAATCGACAGCAGAGGTGTGGATTCGGTTTGGATACATGCCAGTGAAGCGCTGGATTCCTATGAAAACCTTGATGAATACAGCGAAAGCATTTCTT
>DVIY01000185.1 GCA_018710915.1 Candidatus Gallacutalibacter pullistercoris | reverse complement strand
TAACTATACCCTATGAAGGCTCTGTCCTTCTACTTTTTTATTTGCTTTTACTTGCTCTGCTGTCCAATATGTATTGTAGCTCTACAAGCTTTCTCTGAGAAAAGCGCTGTACTAATTGACACAGATTTCTCAAAAGTGTAAAATATTAAGGTTAGACATTCTTTCATATTTCTTTAGAAAAAGGAGCGTTTTCCCTATGGACTTCATCTCTCTGGCCGGTATTGCAGTAGGGCTTTCCATGGACGCCTTTGCTGTCAGTGTCACCAATGGTGCTGTTACCAAAAAAGTGACCCTCCCCTTTGCCCTTCGCATGGCCGCCTGTTTTGGACTGTTCCAGGCATTTATGCCCTTTGTTGGCTGGCTGGTCGGCACAGCCGGTGCAGGGGTTATTTCCAGCATTGACCACTGGATTGCTTTGGTTTTGCTGGCTATTATTGGTGGGCAGATGCTTCGGGAATCTTTCTCTCACGATGAGGATAGCTGCCAGCCCGCCAGCCGTGAAGCTATCAGCTTGAAAATGCTGTTAGCCATGGCTGTTGCCACTAGTATTGATGCGCTCGCTACCGGTATTATCCTTCCTGGCGCAGTAGGAGCTAACAGCGTTCCTCTAATGCTGCTTTCGGTGGGAATTATCGGTGTGATTACTTTTGCACTGTGCACCGCCGGAGTATTTATTGGGAAAAAATTCGGATGTCTGCTTTCTTCCAAAGCAGAATTGGCCGGCGGTATTGTGCTCATCGCTATCGGTATAAAAATTTTTGTAGACCACATGTTCCTTTCCGCAGGCTGATGATTCAGATTGATTGTACCATATTCTTTCTGAAATTTGAACCTTTTTATTTAAAATAACATATTAGTTGGGGCGTGCCTGAGTGTGCGCTCCTTGCTTTTTTCGTCAGAGATAATAGAAACAAATCAAACAGGTATTCAGATACAGAAAACCATGATTTACGCAAGTTTGCGGTGGATAAAAATACTTTCGCTTTGCAGATTGTAAAAGAGAGGGATTTTATGCAACGAGAAGAATGGATACACCTGGCAATGTTGGCCAAACTGTCCGCCGAAGAAGAACTGGAAGCAGTTTTACCGCGCCTGAATGAAATGGCCTGCTTTTTTGACCAGGTTCAAGCAGCTTCTGTCACGGTAAAAGAAGATGGTGCTTTAGCTGCGCAGCTACGTAATGACGAGGTGCAAGCTTCGCTTCCACAAGTTGAAGCATTGAACGGGACAGGCCGGGATGGGTTCTTCCTGTTTGAAACAAAGGGGGAAAAAGCATAATGAGTGTCATCCGCCGCCTGCACAGCCTGATGCAGAATCGAAAAATTTCTCCGCAGGAGCTAACGGAGTATTTCCTGAAGATGGTACAGGAGGAGAACCCCCGTTTGAATTCCTGCATTACCATTGCAGACAAAACTGCACGAAAGCAGGCCGAAGAGGCTGCCCAAAGGTTTGAACAGGGCAGTTACACGCTGTTCACCGGGCTGCCGGTGCTGCTTAAGGATAACCTGTGCGTGCAGGGGCTTCCCGCTACTTGTGCATCCCGTATGTTGGCGGATTTTGTCGCGGTATATGATGCCGCCGTATGGGAACAGCTTTATTCTGATGGCGCAGTGCTGCTGGGAAAAACCAATATGGACGAGTTTGCTATGGGTTCTTCTTCAGAAACTTCCTTTTTTGGGCCGGTGCGCAATCCACGGAATGAAACGCTTTCCCCGGGCGGCTCTTCGGGCGGTTCGGCGGCGGCGGTAGCCGGTGGGCTTGCTGTGTGTGCGCTGGGGTCAGATACTGGCGGCTCTGTGCGGCAGCCTGCGGCCTTTTGCGGTATTACCGGATTGAAACCCACCTATGGTGCCGTTTCCCGGTGGGGATTGATTGCCTATGCTTCCAGCCTGGATCAAATCGGCCCTATGGCGCTCTGTGCCGAAGACGCGGCGCTGCTGCTGGACAGAATTTCTGCAAAAGACTCCCGTGATGATACCAGCCGCGGCCTTGGACAGACTGCCCCCTTGCTGCGGGAGCCGGTTACGGGAAAGCGCGTGGCCATTGTACGGGAAATGATGGAGGGCGCATCCCTACCGGTGCAGAAAGCAATAGAGGATACGGTACAGCGCCTGCATACACTTGGCATTTCCGTAACAGAGGTTTCTGTTCCGGTGCTTCGCTATGCGGCTTCTGCGTACTATATCATCGCCTGTGCAGAGGCATCTTCCAATCTCTCACGCTATGACGGTCTGCGGTATGGGCATCGCAGCGAGAGTCCCGCCGCAAGCTTTCATGAATTTGTGTGCCGCAACCGTCAAGAAGGCTTTGGCGAAGAAGTTCGCCGCCGGATTCTGATGGGCACCTATGTACTTTCGGCAGGACATCACGAGCAATACTATCAAAAAGCCCGGAAGGTACAGTCGCTTTTGCGGCGTGAGCTGCTGGCAGCATTGGAACAGGCGGATATTTTGCTGTCACCAGTATGCCCGGCGCCGGATTTTCCCGCCGGAAAAACACTTGCCGACCCAGTGGCAGTATACCAGACCGACCTGTGCACGGTTGCCGCGAACCTCTCTGGGCTTCCGGCACTCAGTACACCCTCTGCCATCTGGGAGAATGGTCATCCGGTAGGTATACAGTTGATGGCGCGGCCATTTGCTGACGGTAATTTATTGCAAACTGCTTATTGGCTGGAAACCACTGGCACACGGCCGCCTTATCCGGAAAGCGTTCGGGTGTTGATGGACGGGAAGGAGGAATTCTGATGGAATATGAGCTGGTCTGTGGGCTGGAAACACATATTGAGCTATCCACTCAAACAAAGGTATTCTGTAGCTGTTCCACTGCTTTCGGCGGAGAACCGAATACCCGCTGCTGCCCTGTTTGCCTGGGACTTCCGGGAAGCCTGCCGAAACTGAACCGCCAGGCGGTGGAATATACCGTATTGGCCGGGTTGGCGCTGGGGTGCGGGATCTCCCCCGTCTCTCACATGGATCGGAAAAATTATTGCTACCCTGATTTACCCAAAGCCTATCAGATTTCACAGTACGATGTCCCCCTGTGCCACGATGGGCGGGTGATGCTCTCCAATGGGCGGGTGATCCGCATTGAACGTATCCATTTGGAGGAGGATGCAGGCAAGCTGATACATGAATCGGGGCGCACGCTGGTGGATTATAACCGCTGTGGCGTACCACTCATTGAGATCGTCACAAAGCCGGATTTCCGCTCGGTGGAGGAAGCGCGGGAATATTTGGAGCTGATGCAGCTGACCATGCGTTATCTGGGTATTTCCGATTGTAAAATGCAGGAAGGTTCGCTGCGCAGCGACGTAAATATTTCCCTTCGTCCCAAGGGCAGCGAACAATTGGGAACCCGTACCGAAATTAAAAACATGAATTCTTTTACCTTTATGGAGCGTGCAATTGCATACGAAACCCGGCGGCAGGCCGCTATTCTGGATGCCGGGCAGTGCGTACAGCAGGAAACACTGCGCTTTTTGCCGGAAGAGAACCGAACCGAGCCCATGCGCAGCAAAGAGGACGCACAGGATTACCGGTTTTTTCCGGAGCCCGATTTGTGCGCTGTGACGGTTTCTACAGAAGAAGTTGAGCGTCTGCGTGCAAAGCTGCCCGAGCTTCCGCAGGCAAAACAAAACCGGTACCGCCAGCAGTTCGGGCTTTCGGAAGAAGAAGCCCGGCTGCTGGCACGGTACCGGAAGATTGCAGAATATTTTGAAGCAGTGGTTTCGCACATTCAGACACCCAAAAATGCCGCCAACTGTATTTTGGGGCAGATTTTCCGCCGGTTAAAGACAGAGGACGACAAAGAGCGGGCAGAAATCCCGGTTTCTCCGGATGCACTGGCAGAACTGATCGGCCTGCTGGAATCGAAAAAACTGCGCATCGATTTGCTTAAAAAAACGCTCGAAACCATGCTGGACATGGGCAAGGGGTGCATGGAGCTGCTTTCACCGGAAGATTTAGCGGGCATCTCGCCGGAGCAATTGGAATCGCTGTGCCGTCAGGCGATAGATGAAAACCCGAAAGCAGTACAGGATTTTCGCTCGGGCAAGGAAAAAGCGCTCAAAGCCCTGCTGGGCGCTGTGATGCGGCAGTGCCGGGGCTGCGCAGATGCTGCCGAAACCGAAGAATTGTTGCGAAAGATGCTGTAACTCACAGTTCCTGAAACCGTTTGCCGAGGGTGTTCCGGCACCATTCCCGAAAAGATTTTTGTTCCTTTTTTCGAAGCGAAAGGACGAATTCTCCACTATTCCCTGCTGCCGAAACAATAAAATACCGGCCGCTCAAAGTAATTGTTTCCTGGATTTTGAAAATTTCCCCCTGTTCACACCGGAACAGGGTTTTTTCATCCACCAGGAAGAAAGAAAAAAGCTCTGGCTGTCCACCAATATTCGGCAAGGGCGTTTATGTGTGTACATTCCATATAATTTTTCCGTAGAAAAACAGATGCATTTCCATTCCATAGAGAACCTCCTTTTACAACTGGACAGGCACACTGCATCTGTATTATGGCAGGGTGCAAACAGCGGTTCTATCTCACTTCTTTTTGTCGGAAGAATGGTGAGCTCTTCTTCCCTGCTGAATCATAATTTCAAACTCTTTTTCTTCTTTGGGCAGCACGACACACGGCCAGTCAAAACAGCCGAGCTGACGTGCAGCACGTTTCCAAAGCTCTTCGTCTTCTACAGAACCGCCTTCTTTTCGAACCCACTGTCCAACCAGCGATACGCTTTTATAAGAATAATTGCGCCCTGTAAGCAATGTATAACAAATCGCTCTGCTCCACATGCCGCCGCGCTCCAGCAAGCCGCTTTCTTCAAATTCCCGCAGCACACGGCCAGTATCATAAACAGCGCCCCTGATTTCAGGATGCCAGCGCCCATCCCGATATTCCAGTATTGCATACCGGGCCCGGGTCTGGCCGTCCACAGAAACGCCCACCGAACCAACATTCACAAGCAGCTTTCCTTTGTCGCTATACTCATACGGGATATGTGTATGACCGTACAACAAAAGAGGCTCTTTGATTCCGGCTAAAATCTCGCCTGGCCGTTTCCGATAGAGCATGTCCGGCTTTGTCTGATGAATGGCTCCATGACAAAGCAAAAACGGCGCGGCTGCTCTCGGTCGGATGTGTGCAGAAACCGGCAGCGATTCAAACCAGTCCAAGTCCCGCTCTGTAAGGTTCTCATATGTATACAGGAGAGAACCATAACGGGAACCATCTTTCCAGCCCGTGGCCCCCTCTTTGCGGTATTGAATCAGGTACTCCTCCCGATTGCCGCAAATACACCAACACGCCCAGTTTTCCTGGATTTGACGCACCAGTTCCATGGTCTTCTGCGGATAGGGGCAGTCGGAAACATAGTCACCCAAAAGCGCAACTGCATCCACTTTTTCCTGGGAAATTTCTTTCAAACACGCTTCCAATGCAATATGATTGCTGTGAATATCCGCCAGTACTGCGATTTTCATACACACCCTCCTTCTACCCTACTAAATGAAAAATACTCCGGCTTCCGGAATACAGGTTCCGTAAAAGCCGGAGTATTATTTGCAGCCTTGAATCAGCGGCTGAACTCTGCCAGCTCCAGAGTGGGGTTATGCTCCTCTGCCCAACGAATACTCCACTCGTTGGCAAACAGCAGCAGATAACGTCCCTTCATATCCTGCACCTTTCGGGTATCCGAAGTCAGGTTCAGGGACTTGAGCTCGATTTCCTCGTTTTCAATCCACCGAATATACTGATACGGCAGATTCTCCATGCGGATTTCGACATTATATTCGTTTTCCATACGGTATTTGAACACGTCAAATTGCAGCGTACCCACTACGCCAACAATGACTTCTTCCATACCGCTGTTGATGTCCTGGAAAATCTGGATAGCACCTTCCTGCGCAATCTGGGTGGTACCCTTCACAAACTGTTTGCGCTTCATGGTGTCTTTCTGGTGGACACGACAGAACAGTTCGGGTGCAAAAGTGGGGATTCCCTCAAATTTTGCCTTCATGCCGGGAGAACAAACCGTGTCGCCAATAGAGAAGATACCCGGGTCAAATACACCAATAATATCGCCAGCATAAGCTTCATCAATAATTTCGCGGCTTTGAGCCATCATTTGCTGAGGTTGAGAAAGCTTCATCTTCCGGCCGCCCTGCACATGCAGAACCTCCATGCCCTTTTCGAACTTGCCGGAGCAGATTCTCATAAAGGCAATACGGTCGCGGTGGGCCTTGTTCATGTTGGCCTGGATTTTGAATACGAAAGCCGAGAAGCCATCGTCAAAGGGGTCGATCACGCCTTCGTCAGTTTTGCGGGGCAGGGGCGAACTGGTCAGCTTCAAAAAGCTTTCGAGAAAGGGCTCCACGCCGAAGTTGGTGAGGGCAGAGCCAAAGAACACCGGAGAGAGCTTTCCGTGGCGCACCTGGTCGAGATCAAATTCATAGCCCGCGCCGTCCAGCAGCTCCACATCGTCCTGCAAGGTTTGATACAGATCTTCTCCCAGACGTTCTTTCATGGAAGCGTCGTCCAGAGTAGCCTCGGTGGCTTCCACTTCCCGCTGGCCGTTATTAGCGGTAAAGGCCAGGATTTCTTTCTTTTCCCGGTCATATACGCCCTTAAACTCTTTGCCGCATCCGATGGGCCAGTTCATGGGATAGGTTTTAATGCCCAGCTCATATTCAATTTCGTCCAGCAAATCATAGGGGTTGCGGGCTTCCCTATCCATTTTGTTGATAAAGGTAAAAATGGGGATATCCCGCAGCAGACAGACTTTAAACAGCTTTCGGGTCTGTGCCTCCACGCCCTTGGAAGCATCAATCACCATAACAGCGGAGTCAGCTGCCATCAGGGTACGATAGGTGTCCTCGGAAAAGTCCTGGTGGCCGGGGGTATCCAGAATATTGATACAGAAGCCATCATACTGGAACTGCATAACAGAAGAAGTAACAGAAATACCGCGCTGCTTTTCGATTTCCATCCAGTCAGAAACTGCGTGGCGGCTGTTCTTTTTGCCCTTGACAGCACCGGCCAGTGTGATGGCGCCGCCATACAGCAGGAATTTTTCAGTCAGGGTAGTTTTACCCGCATCGGGGTGGGAGATAATCGCAAATGTGCGTCTCCGGTTGATTTCATTTTGCATCGCAGGCGTCAGAGCCAAGGGGATTCCTCCATCCGTATTATAATCGAAACATCGTTCACACACAATTTTATATTATACCATGAGTTTTCCCATTTTTCCAGCTGTTCAGAAAGAAAACGCCCGCTTTCCGGTGGAAAACAGGCGCTTGCTGCTTGAATTCTTTATTCTTTGCCGTCCCAGCAATAGGTGCACAGCTTGCAGCGGTCGATGCCGACAGACTCGATCAGGTCGTCCAGACGGTGATACCGCAGGGAGGTAAAGTGCAGCTTTTCCGCAATGCGCCGGAGCATCTCTCCATACTCGGGGCTCTCCGGGTCCGCATAGGGGGTCAAGTCCACTTCGCCGTCTCCGGCCATCTCCTTGATGACCCGGCGGGTAATCAAATCCATCTCAGAAGTAGAGCGGGAGAAGTTCAGATACTTACATCCATAGAGCAGGGGCGGGCAGGCCGGGCGCACATGGACTTCCTTGGCGCCGCTGTCATAGAGGAACTGGGTGGTCTCGCCCAGCTGGGTGCCCCGGACAATGGAGTCGTCAATGAGCAGCAGGCTCTTGTCCTCAATGAGCTCATGAACGGGAATCAGCTTCATCTTGGCAATCAAATCCCGCTTTTTCTGGTCGGTAGGCATAAAGGAGCGGGGCCAGGTGGGGGTGTACTTGATGAAGGGACGGGAGAAGGGGATGCCGGAAGCGTTGGAATAGCCGATGGCGTGGGCGGTGCCGGAATCCGGTACGCCGGCCACGGTGTCGGGGTGGGCGTCGTCCCGCTTGGCCAGGAGCGCGCCGCACTTGTAGCGCATCTGTTCCACGCTGACCCCCTCATAGGAGGAAGAGGGATACCCGTAATACACCCACAGGAAGGTGCAGATGCGCATTTTCTTGCCGGGCTGCACCAGGGTCTGTACGCCTTCCGGGGTAATCACGGCGATTTCACCGGGGCCTAACTCCCGTTCGGCCTTGTAGCCCAGGTTCAGATAGGCAAAGCTCTCAAAGGAGAAGCAGTAGCTGTCATCCTTCTTGGCCACAGAGACCGGGGTGCGGCCCATCTTGTCCCGGGCGGCATATACGCCTTTGTCGGTGAGGAGCAGGATGGTCATGGAGCCGTCGATAATCTCCTGGGCATACTGGATGCCCTCAATGAGGTTGTCCTTCTGGTTGATGATGCCGGCCACCAGCTCCGTGGCGTTGATGTCGCCGCCGCTCATCTCCAGGAAATGGGCGTGGCCCTTGGTAAAGAGCTGCTTTTCGATTTCGCTGGCGTTGTTGATCTTGCCCACAGTGGCGATCACATAGGTGCCGTGGTGGGAGCGGATGATCAGGGGCTGGGGCTCGTAGTCGGAAATACAGCCAATGCCCATGGTGCCGTGCATTTCGTGGTAGTCCTTGTCAAATTTTGTCCGGAAGGGAGAGTTTTCGATGTTATGTATGGCGCGGTTAAAGCCATCATCCTTGCTGTAAACGGCCATACCGGCCCGGCGGGTTCCCAGATGGGAATGATAGTCGGTGCCAAAGAACAGGTCAAACACGCAGTCGTTTTTCGAAGCTACTCCAAAATATCCGCTCATAGATTCCTCCGTTTTCGTTCCGGCCGGCTTTTACCGGCCCTTGTGTTTCTTTTCTTTCTATCAATCATAAACAGCAAAAAGCCGTTTATCAGCATGGAATGTAACAAAAAGCTTAACGCTTGATTCTGACATAATATTTATCTGAATCTTCGTGGTGGATTGTTCCACCATTTTTCAGCATTACACGCAGAGAAGCAGGGTTATCTTTGTTGACAGACAAATAAACTTCCTCTTCGGGAATGATTTCTGCGGCCTTTTGCAGAAGAAGGCGAAGTCCGATTGTGGCATAGCCTTTTCCGCGAAATCCTTCCCGAATACTGTAGCCGATATGTCCAGCGCCGTTTTCCAAAGAGGGGCAAAGATAATGACGGAGCCGGAACCACCCTACAATGGTATCATCATCCCAAAGCAGGTAGTGGGTCTGCGGTACATATCCTTCCGGCAAATCTTTTCCCTGTCCCTGACCAATCAGCGGCTGTAAAACGACCGTCTCAAAATTTTCGCGCGGTGCCCCGTAGCAGTCGTTACAAAAGCCGTTTTCATCTGCGGGTACAGAAACGATATATTCATATTCTTTCTCTGCATCCTGCAAATTGAGTTCTTTCAAAAAAATCATATCAGAATTTCTCCTCATATCGCTTGACGATCAAATTGGCGCACTTGTAAATGTCGCCGCCGCCAAGGGTCAGAATCAAATCACCCGGCTGGGCTTTTTCCATCACATAGTCCGCAATTTTCTCAAAAGAATCGAACCAGCAGCTGCCCGGTATCTTGGCCGCCAAATCGCTGGTGTGGATGCCATAGATGTTTTCCTCCCGGACAGGCAAAATTTCGGTCATCACTACATGGTCGGGGATGGAGAGCGCTTTTGCAAAATCGTCCAGCAACAGGTACGTGCGGGAGAAAGTGTGAGGCTGGAATACTGCCCAAACCTCATGGAAGCCCATGTTCATGGCTGCATTCAAAGTGGCAGTCAGCTCAGTGGGATGGTGGGCAAAATCGTCGGCAACTGTTACGCCGTCAAACTGTCCCAGCACCTCAAAGCGGCGATGTACGCCGGTGAAGGCGTGAAGGCCCTTGGCGATTTCTTCTGCCGGTACACCCATCTGGTCGGCCACTGCCGCAGCAGCCAGCGCATTGAAAATATTATGACGGCCGGGCACAGAAAGCTCAATACGGCACAGAGGCTGCCCCTTCTTCATCAGGGTAAATTCTTCCCGTGCGCCCTTGGTGTCGGCAATTTCGGCAGCGGAATAGTCGTTTTTGCTGTCAAAGCCAAAGGTGACCACCTGCGCATGGGTCAGGCCTTCCACCGCTTTCAGGCTGTTTGCGTCGTCGCCGTTGACGATTAACAGGCGGCTGGTCTGGCAGGCAAACTGCCGGAACGATTTGATGATGTTTTCCAGGGTTTTAAAGTAGTCCAGGTGGTCGGCGTCCACGTTCAAAATAACGGACACTGCCGGATGCAGCTCCAGGAAAGTATCCACATACTCACAGGCTTCACAGACCATAATGTCTGATTTGCCCGCCCGGCCATTGGTGCCGATAAAGGGAAGCTTGCCGCCGATGACGGCGCTGGGGTCACGGCCTGCACTCACCAGCAGCTGAGTAATCATACCGGTGGTCGTGGTTTTGCCGTGAGTACCGGAAACAGCGATAGAATCCGCATACCGATCGGTCACCATTCCCAACAGCACTGAACGCTCCACAGTGGGAATGTTCTGCTCGCGGGCAGCCACCAGCTCGGGGTTGTCCTGCTTGACGGCGGCAGTGTAAACCACCAGCTCTGCTCCCTGAATGTTTTCGGCTTTATGCCCCATATGCACGGGAATTCCATAACCGCGCACACGCTCCAATGTATCGGATTCACGCATGTCGGAGCCGGTAATGACAAAACCCCTGTGGAAAAGAATTTCCGCAAGGGGGCACATACCGGAGCCGCCGATCCCGACAAAATGGATATGTTTTACGGAATCCAGCAAACGAGAAGTATCCATAGCTTCCAACTCCTTTATATAAGGGAACCCGGTAAAAAGGGTTCCAACAATTTAAATTTTCTCTCTTCTTAGAAAAACACACTATTACTATTATATTGCGTAACGCTGTCAAAATAAACACCTAAATTGAATTTTGGCAAAAACCGCTATTTTTTTCACCTTTTTCGGGAATGTACTTCACACTCCGAAACCTCTTTCCATATTATGGGAGAGAACGGGAGCAGGTATTCCGGTTAGGGAGCTTTTTCCGCGCAAAGGCCCCCTCTGCTTCCGGCTGCGCGGAGAAATGGCGGCGATTCATGATGATTCAGGAAGAAAAAGTGTTCGGTGTGGCCGGCGGAGACAGCCGTCAGGTATGGCTCATCCGCTCTCTTTTAGAAGACGGGCACACTGTATACACAACCGGGCTAGAAAAAGCGCCTTTAGACAAACGGGCACGCCAGGTATCCTTTTCTGAACTGGCAGAGCTATGCAGCGTGATTATTTTTCCCCTGCCGGTTACAACAGATGGCGTTCATCTCAACGCGCCTTTCAGTCGGGAACCTCTGTTACTGGGGGAAGAAACGGCGACGCTTTTAAAAGGAAAATCTCTATATGGCGGCATGGTAAACCGTCTGTACCGCACCGGCGAATCATGGGAAAAAGTCAGTGTGTTTGACTATCTGCGACGGGAAGAGCTGGCCGTGCGCAATGCAGTACCCACGGCTGAGGGGGCAATCCAGCTGGCAATGGAAAAATACCCCGGCACGCTTAATGGTTCAAAGTGTCTGGTGACCGGCTTCGGACGGATTGGGAAAGTACTTTCAGGAATGCTGCGAGGGTTAGGCGCACAGGTAACAGTGAGCGCCAGAAAACCCGAGGACCTTGCCTGGATACGGCTTTCCGGGTTTGAAGCCGTACACACCCGTCATCCCGGCAGCGGGTATGATATAATTTTCAACACCGTCCCGGCGCTCATCTTTACCCGGGAAGTGCTTTCCCGGATGAAACCAGGGACGCTGCTCATTGACCTCGCTTCAGCTCCCGGAGGTGTTGACCGGGAATCGGCTGAAATATTGGGAATCCCGGTGCTTCCCGCCCTTTCTTTGCCCGGGAAAGTGGCGCCGAAAACGGCTGGCGAGATTATCAAGGAAACTATTTACCACATGATGGAGGAGTGAGAGAGTTTGGAAAAAAAGAAAATCGGCTTTGCCATGTGCGGTTCTTTCTGCACTTTCCAGCCCGCGCTGGAGCAGCTGCACCGTCTGGCAGATGAAGGGCACAGCCTGTTGCCCATCATGTCTTATAATGCAGCTTCCACTGATACCCGTTTTGGCAGGGCGTCGGATTTTATCTGGGAGCTGGAGGATACCTGCGGAAAAAAGGTCATTAAGACTATTCCCGATGCGGAACCAATCGGCCCCAAACATATGGTGGAACTGATGGTGGTGGCTCCCTGCACTGGTAATACCCTTGCAAAGCTTTCCTGCGGGATTACCGATACGCCGGTGACCATGGCGGTAAAATCCAGCCTGCGAATTGGGTTGCCGGTGGTGCTGGCGTTGGCCACCAACGACGCTCTGGCTGCTTCGGCACAGAACCTTGGGCGATTGCTCAACGTGAAAAACGTCTATTTTGTCCCCTTGCGGCAGGATGACCCGGAGAAAAAGCCGGTTTCGCTGGTGTGCGACTTTTCCAAGCTGCTGCCCACCTGCGAGGCGGCGCTGAAAGGAAAACAGCTTCAGCCGGTTTTTCTGTAAAGGCTGGAAATCTTCTGAAAATCTGGTATAATGATGCGGAGATACTTTTGAACGGGCGAACGGAAAGTTTTTTGGAAACTCCCCGACGAGGGTAAATAGTCCGTCGGACTGTTTGCAAAGCAGGTGCATACTACATGCCCCCACAGATTGAAATTAAAAACTTTGATATCTTACAGAAACGAGGATGTTATGGCAAAAAAATATTACGCCGTCCGTGCAGGACGAAAAACCGGCGTGTTTGAAACCTGGGATGAATGCAAAGCCCAGGTCATGGGCTTTTCCGGGGCCTCCTATAAGGGTTTTCCAACCCGGCAGGAGGCCGAAGCCTTTGTGCAGGGTGCAGCCGCACCGGTTGAAAAAATCGACACCGAACCGGCTTTGCAGCCGGATATTCCCCGGGCAGTTGCCTATGTAGATGGCAGTTATCATGTGGGGACAAAAGAGTTTGCCTGCGGCGCGGTGCTGTTCTGGCAGGGAGAGACCGTTTCTTTTTCTAAGAAATTCCAGGATGCTTCTCTCGCAGAAATGCGCAATGTAGCCGGGGAAATCAAAGGCGCGGAAACCGTCATCCGCTGGTGCCTCGAGCACGAAGTTCCGGCACTGGATATCTATCACGACTATGAAGGCGTTGCCAAATGGTGTACCGGCGAATGGAAGGCAAACAAGGAGGGCACAAAAGCCTATCAGGCCTTTTACCGGGAGGCTGCCGCAAAAATAGACATCCGGTTTATGAAAGTAAAAGGACATTCCGGCGATACCTATAACGATATGGCTGATCATCTGGCAAAACAGGCGTTGGGAATGGCATAAAACAGGAGGTAACAATATGAGCTACAAAATGGATGCAGAATCGATTATTTTTCAGACCGTATTCGGGGAACATTCCGCCAACAGCTGCTGGTTTATGATGAACTGGGCCTTGCTGCGGGAAAGCGGCGCAGTGGCGTTGGATACCGTAGTAGAACAGACACAGGCTGTACTTTCGGCAGTTGCCCTCAAGCGGATTTTGGCTGAATTCTATAATCGCATGACAGAGTGCGGTAACGATATTGGCAGCCTGGACGTGATTTCTGCACTGGACGAGCTGGGTATCGGAGAAGAAGCCGTGTGGTTTTTGGCTGGACAGGGCAGCTTGGAAGATCGGGAGCTGCTGGACATTGTAAACAGCCGGGATGATATTCACGATATGCTGGATTATCTGGTACGCCGGGAAGGCAGAGCTGTTGCATGTCTGATGATGGAGACTTTTGATACGCCCGTACTGTTTGCCCAGATGTTGGCTACCGCAGTGCGTCCTGACGGCGAAGAATTGGACGACTACAACTCTGCCGAAGAATATCGGGAAGCAGTGGAAGCCTGTTTTGCAGAGCTGAACAACTTCTCAATTGACTATGCAATCTGCTACGAGTGGATTGACAACGGCATGGAGCTGTAAGTCTCTTTTCCTCTCTTTCCCAATGGGAAATCAGATTACCCGGATACTTTCCAATTGCTTCACTCTTGCAGGATTCTCTTCTGCAAATTGCAATTTGGTTGCTTTTTTGCAGTGGCTGTGCTATGATATTTGAGGTTACTTTGTAAGATGTGAGAAAGGCAGGAACCCTTATGCTATATTGCCCTAAATGTAAATCTCTATGTGAGGATTCGGCGGTTCGCTGCCCCGAATGTGGCCGGCGTAAATTGCGTGAGCCAACCCAGCTGGACAAGGTTCTGCTGGTTACCGTCTCGGAAATGGAGGCCCAGCGGCTGGAGCCTGTTATGAGAGCCAGCGGTATCCCCTTTGAAATGCATCCTTCCAATATAGATGGGATTCCTTCCATGTATAATAGCGACGCGATTCTGTCTAATCAGAGCTTTTATGTGCTTCTGCCGCAGCTGGAAGAAGCGGAAAAAGTGGTTTCCTCTTTTCGTGCAAACGAAGCCGAAACTGCCAAAGCTGCTGCACAGGATGCCCCCGAAGAAGGGGAAATGCCGCGCAGCAAGCGGATTCTGGTGCAAATTGTTTCTGCAATTGCTTTTATTCTGCTGATTTGGCTGGTCGTGATGGGAACTGACTGGATCGCCAACAACCTCTGGTCTTGGGTACAGAATCAAGGACTTTAATTTGTATGCATCGGAGAACCCTGCTCTCCGGCAGAAATAGATTTTCATAGTAAGGAATGGTGAACATGAGCGAATACCGCATTGATACCAAATGCATTCAGGAAGGATATTCCCCTAAAAACGGAGAACCTCGCGTGATGCCGATTGTGCAGAGCACAACTTATACCTATGACAGTTCTCAGGCTATGGGTGATCTGTTTGACCTGAAAGCGGATGGTTTCTTCTACACCCGGCTGGCAAACCCCACACTGGACGCTGTAGAAAAGAAAATTGCCGCGCTGGAAGGCGGTGTGGGCGCTATGCTCACCTCTTCCGGACAGGCTGCTTCCCTCATTTCCGTTTTGAACATTTGCCATGCCGGGGGCCATGTGGTGGCTTCCAGCGCTATTTATGGTGGTACCTTCAACCTGATTTTCAAAACCATGCAGGAAATGGGCATTGAGTCTACCTTTGTCAGTCCCGGATGCAGCCGCGAGGAATTGCATGCTGCGTTCCGTCCCAACACCCGCTGCGTGTTTGCTGAGACTCTTTCTAACCCTTCTCTGGTAGTGACGGATATTGAGATGTTCGCTGAGGAAGCCCACGCTCACGGCGTGCCGCTGATTGTGGACAACACCTTCCCCACCCCCATCAATTGCCGTCCTTTTGAATTCGGTGCGGATATTGTCACCCACTCCACCTCCAAATATATGGACGGCCATGCAGTACAGCTGGGCGGCGTGATTGTGGACAGTGGTAAGTTCGATTGGAACAATGGAAAATTCCCCATGCTCACCCAGCCGGACGAATCCTATCACGGTATTGTATATACCGAGAAATTCGGCAATGCTGCTTATATCGTCAAGGCCCGCACTCACCTGATGCGTGATTTGGGCGCACAGGCCAGCCCCCAGAACGCTTTCCTGCTGAATCTGGGTCTGGAAACGCTGGCACTGCGCATGGAGCGCCATTGCAGCAATGCCATGAAAGTGGCGCAGTTCCTGGAGAACCACGAGAAGGTCAGCTGGGTTAACTTCCCGGGTCTGGAATCCAGCCCCTATCATGCATTGGCTCAGAAATATATGCCGAACGGCACCTGCGGTGTGGTTTCCTTTGGCGTAAAGGGCGGAAGAGAAGCTGCTACCCGTTTTATGGACAGCCTGAAGATGGCCTCCATCGTCACCCATGTGGCAGACCTTCGCACCTGTGTGCTGCATCCCGCCAGCACTACTCACCGCCAGATGAACGATGAACAGCTGGCAGAGGCAGGCGTTACGCCCGATTTGATTCGCTTCTCTGTGGGTATTGAGAACCCCGAGGACATCATTGAGGACGTGGCACAGGCACTGGAAAAGGCATAAATTTAATAGTATATAGAAGAACCTCCCGATACCAAACCGGTACCGGGAGGTTTTATATTTTGGGGGAATTTTTATTTCCGTTCTATTCCTTCATCGCCTGCTTCATTCAAAATGATTT
>DVIY01000184.1 GCA_018710915.1 Candidatus Gallacutalibacter pullistercoris | reverse complement strand
CCCCTATTGAAAAGTGGACTAAAATAGTGTATATTTAAAAAACAAAACATTCCCGAAAGGAAGAACACTGTATGAAACACATTATTTATGTGGACAATGCCGCCACCACCCCGGTTTCACCGGCGGTATTGGAGGCCATGCTCCCATTCTATAAAGAAATATATGGCAATCCCTCCAGCGTTTATTCAGTAGGGCGCAAGGCAAAAGCGCCCATGGAGGATGCCCGCGCAAAAATTGCCCGCCGCCTGAACGCACAGGCGAATGAAATCTATTTCACTTCCGGCGGAAGTGAAGCCGACAACTGGGCAATTAAAGGCACCGCGCATCTGATGGCTCAAAAAGGCAAAAAGCACCTTATCACCACTGCATTTGAGCATCATGCAGTTCTGCACACCACGCAGGCGCTGGAAAAAGAAGGCTTTTTGGTAACCTATCTGCCTGTGCACGAAAACGGTATTGTCCGGCCCGAAGAGCTGGAAGCGGCTATTCGCAGCGATACGGCGCTGGTGAGCATTATGTACGCCAATAATGAAATCGGCACAATTCAGCCTATCCCCGAACTGGCAGAAATCTGCCGCAAACACGGCGTCCTTTTCCACACCGATGCCGTACAGGCTGTGGGGAATGTACCCATTGACGTGAAAGCGCAGCAGATTGACCTGCTTTCGCTTTCCGGGCACAAGCTGCACGCCCCCAAGGGGGTCGGTGCGCTGTATATCCGTCAGGGGCTGGCGCTGCCCAGCCTGATTGACGGAGGCGCACAGGAACGCAGGCGCCGGGCCGGTACTGAAAATGTTGCCGGAATTGTTGGGCTGGGCGTGGCAATAGAAGAAGCCTGTGCCGGGATGGAAGAGCGTGGCCGCCGACTGTGCGCCATGCGCGACCGTCTGATAGAAGGTGCACTGCAAATCCCGCGTTCCCGCCTGAACGGCGACTGGCAGCAGCGGCTGCCTGGCAACGTCAGCCTTTGTTTTGAAGGGATTGAGGGTGAATCTCTGCTGCTGATGCTGGACATGAAGGGGATTTGCGCTTCCTCCGGCTCGGCCTGCACCTCGGGTTCGCTCGACCCCAGCCATGTGCTGCTGGCAATCGGCTTACCGCATGAAATCGCACACGGTTCGCTGCGGATTTCGCTGGGCAGCCAGAACACAGAAGAAGAAATCGATCAGATTCTGGAAGAGCTGCCCAAGGTAGTCTCTTATCTGCGGAGTATGTCTCCGCTGTGGGACCACATCACAAAAAATGACAGGAATTGAGAGGTATGATTGATGTTATACAGTGAAAAGGTAATGGATCATTTTGCAAACCCCCGCAATGTGGGCGAAATTGCAGACGCAGACGGTGTCGGCGAGGTGGGGAACTCCAGGTGCGGGGACATCATGCGGATGTACCTGAAGGTGGAGAACGACGTGATTACCAACGTAAAGTTCAAGACTTTTGGCTGCGGCGCTGCCATCGCTACCAGCTCCATGGCAACGGAAATGGTGAAGGGAAAGACGATTTCGGAAGCGCTGAAACTGACCAACCGCGCAGTGATGGAAGCACTGGACGGGCTGCCGCCCGTAAAGGTGCACTGCTCTGTGCTGGCAGAACAGGCGATCAAGGCAGCGGTCGCTGACTATTATACCCGCCGTGGCATTGACCCGGCTCCTATTGTCGGGGAGATTCCCGCATGTGAAGAGGGCCACTGCGGCGTATAAAAGTTCTGCCCTATTGGGAACCCATACTGTTTAAAACCAAACAAAAATCCGCCAGTGTACCAAATACACCGGCGGATTTTTCCGTATCAAACGGCGATATTCAAAGATGCGACCAGGCCTGTAAGCCGAGTTCTGTCGTGAACAGCCATCTATCTTGGCCGGGCGTTACCGCCGCGGCTCGTTGCCACCTCCACGGGACGCGCCGGGCCGGCGCATACTGTCCCTCTGCGGTGTTGCTCCGGATAGGGTTTGCAGAGCCGTGCGGTTCCCCGCACGCTGGTGAGCTCTTACCTCGCCTTTCCACCCTTACACACCAAAAGGTATGCGGTATATCTCTGTTGCACTTTCCCTGGGGTCACCCCCGGCGGCCGTTAGCCGTTATCCCTGCCCTGTGGAGCTCGGACTTTCCTCAGACGCCTGCTTTCGCCTGGCGCCCGCAGCTGTTCAGCCTGCTCGCAAATTTTATTGTACCCGCAAAGCACCTGCTTTGTCAAGAAATTTTCTCGCCGGGCGACAGGATGATCTTTTCTGCGGTTTCCTCTGCGGTCAAGCCGGTTACATCCAGTTTGCAGGTATTCAGGCTTTCATACAACGGAAGATACGCAAGGCTGCGCCCGAGTGCATCTTTTTGCCTTGTGCCTTTTTGAATATCCGACTGTACCCGCTTCTCCAGTTCTTCCTGTGCACACACTAAAGAAACCAAATGAACCCGGCAGTTTTGCGTGTCGATTCGGGACAGCAGGCCGTTCAAAATTTCCTGCTGATGCATAACCCAGCAAAACAGAACATGGTCAAATGCCGAACAGTGGAGGAACTGATTCAGCAAAAAGGTGATGTTCTCCATCACCATGCGTCTGGTTTCTTCTGTCACCTGAAAGGGGTTCATATCCCAGCACCAGTCCCCATCCAGAAACACACAATTTTGCAGACGGCTTTTCGCCGCACGGCAGGCAGTGGTCTTTCCAATTCCCATAGGGCCGCCAACCAGATAAAGCTCTTTCATTTTAATCACCCTCTGCCAGCTGTTTCCCAAGGCGGTCGGCCATTTTCAAAGCCGAGAGGGCGCCCTCTTCCGTTACGGGGAAGGGCATGTGGCTCATATAGCTGTTATCGCCCAGGCTGGCTTTTGCCGCCAGACGCAGTTCCTCTTCAGTACACTGCCCGGCGGCGAGCTGTTCCAGCGTGACCGGCAGGCGGATACTCCGGCAGAAATCCAGTACTTCCCGCAGTTCGTGCATGGGGCGGTTTTCGAGCACCATCTGGGCAACCGTACAGAACGCCACGGTTTCACCGTGCATGGCCCCGCGCATGGCGGGCAGGTGTGTAAGCCCGTTTGCCAGAGCGTGCGCCGCTGCCAGCCCGCCGCTTTCAAAGCCCACGCCGCTCAGGTACAGGTTGGCCTCCACGACATTTTCCAGCGCCGGGGTAATGGCGCCGCATTCCACCGCCAGAAGTGCCTGTATACCGTCTCGCAGAAGGGTCTCGCGGCAAAGGCGCGCCAATGCCAGTGCGCCGTTCGTGCTGTGCGAACCGGTATCGGTCAACGCATTGGAGCGGCGGCAGGCTTCCGCCTCATAACAGGTGGAAAGCGCATCGCCCATACCCGCCGAAAGCAGCCGCGCCGGGGCTTTTGCGATTACGGAGAGGTCTGCCACAACCACAGCCGGATTGGTACGCAGATGCAGGTACCGTTCAAACACACCCTCGGCGGTATACAGCACGGCGAGCCCGCTGCACGGGCCGTCCATCGAAGCCGCCGTAGGCGCTGCAATCACCGGCAGACGCGCATAATACGCCACCGCTTTTGCAGTATCCAGCGCTTTACCGCCGCCCACGCCGATGACGCAATCACATTCCAGCTGCCGCAAAATCGCACAGTGCCGGTCGATTTCCGGCAAGCAACATTCTCCTTGCAGCGTTTCGATATGGTACCGGGCGCCCGTTTCCAGGAAACTTCTGGGCAGCAGGTTCGCATATGTTTTGGCAGAAAAGCCATCTGCCAGCAAATAAGCCGAAGCACAACCCAGCTGCATCATATAACCGGCCAGCCTGCCGAGCCCGTCTTCCGTCTGAACATAGCGGGACGGGGCCTGAATCATTCGTTCCATAAGCCATTCGCTCCTGACATATATGGATTCTGCCCACATGGAGCAGGTGTCAGTTTTCAGTATAGCGTTTTCCAAAAAAATCTGCAAGCATCCGGCGGAAAAAGCGGTGCACGCTTCTTTTCAAACCTTATGTATGGTATAATGTTTGAAAGCGAAAGGAGGCTTCGCAATGGCTGAACGACTTACCATTGGACAGATGGCAAAGCTGAATCATGTTTCTGAGCAAACCCTGCGTTTATACGACAAATTCGGTATTTTTTCTCCGAAGCTCCGCGATGAGCACAACCATTACCGCTACTATGATATCCGTCAAAGTGCAGTGCTCGACATTATTCAATATTTAAAGTCTTTGGGGATGAGCCTGAAAGAGATCAGGGCGCAGCTGCAAAGCCCTGACGTAAACGAAATTGAAGCTTCCCTGCGGCGGCGCCACGCCCAGATTGACGAAGAAATCCGCAGCCTGCACATCCAGCAGCGCGCGATTCGCCGCACGATTGAAAGCTTTGAACGGTACCGCAATTCCCCGCCTTGCGGCATGATCGTACTGGAATATATCGGCAAGCGCGAGCTGTACCGGGTGGATACCGGGGTGAATTTTTATGAACACGGGATTGAGATGTATGAAAACATGCTGCGCAAGCTGCAAAGCAGCCTGATGGCGGACGGCCTGCCGCAAAGCTGCTTTTACAATGCGGGCACCATCCTGCGCCGGGAACATCTGCTGCGCCGCGAAATGTATTCCACCGAGGTTTTCGTGTTTCTGGAACCAGAGCTGATACCGGAAAAACACACGGAAACCATCCCGGCGGGGTGTTATCTGTGCATTTACTGCGACGATTTTCACAAAGAGGCCGAATATGCCGCCCGGCTGCTGGCGGAAGTGGAGCGTCAGGGCTGCCGGATCTGCGGCGATTATCTATGCGAAGTGCTGGCGGAAATCCCGATGATGGCGCGGCAGGAGCGCGGCATGTTCTTCCGGCTGCAAATCCCCGTGGAGTTTTGCAATTCTATGCTATGATGTTTTTTTAAAGCATTTAGATATTTTAAACAATAATATTCAATATAATTGTAAATAACTATGCTTGACATTGTACCTGCTGCAACCTGTTATACTGTAGTCACACCGCTGGGAGAATTCCCGGCAAGAGATTTCTATAGAAAAGAGGTTGGAAGTATGAATCCCCAGAGAATCCGTGTTGTACAGTATGGCTGCGGAAAAATGAGCAAGTACACCCTTCGGTATCTGTATGAAAAGGGGGCGGATATTGTCGGTGCAATCGATGTGAACCCTGAGATCATCGGCATGGATGTGGGCGAGTGGGCAGGCCTTGGCCGGAATCTCGGTGTTCCCATCCGCAGCGACGCCGATGCAGTGCTGGACGAGTGCGACCCCGATATCGCGGTGCTGACGCTGTTCAGCTTTATGGACGACGTGTTCCCGCATTTTGAGCGCTGCGCCTCCCGCGGTATTAACGTCATCACCACCTGTGAAGAAGCAATTTATCCCTGGACGACGGCAGCTTCCATCACCAACCGGCTGGACCGCCTGGCAAAGGACAACGGCTGCACCATCGTCGGCTCCGGCATGCAGGATATTTACTGGATCAACATGATCGGCACGGTAGCCGGCGGCTGCCACCGTATTGACCGCATTGAAGGGGCTGTGAGCTATAATGTGGAGGATTATGGCCTTGCACTGGCACAGGCGCACGGCGTTGGCTTGACTCCCGAAGAATTCGAAGCCAAAATCGCGCATCCCGAAGTGCTGGAACCTTCCTATGTATGGAACTCCAACGAAGCACTGTGCAATAAAATGGGCTGGACAATCAAGAGCCAGTCGCAAAAGTGCGTGCCGTATTTCTATGACACAGACCTGTACAGCGCCACCACCGGCGAGACAATCCCCAAGGGGAACTGCATCGGCATGAGCGCAGTGGTCACGACCGAAACCTTCCAGGGGCCGGTCATCGAAACGCAGTGCATCGGCAAGGTGTACGGCCCTGATGACGGCGACATGTGCGACTGGAAGATCAAAGGCGAACCGGACGTCACGTTCTTTGTACAGAAGCCCGCCACCGTAGAGCACACCTGCGCTACGATTGTCAACCGGATCCCCAGCGTACTGCTGGCGCCTCCCGGTTATATCACGGTAGAAAAACTACCGGAAGTGGAATATCTGGCCTATCCCATCCATCAGTATCTCGATTAAACTTTTTTGAAAAATGAAATAACAGGCCCGGAGAGTGCTTTTGTGCTCTCCGGGCCTTTCATTTCAATTGAGCAGTGCTGCAAATTCCCCGCGGCTGACCTGCGGGTTTACCGCCCGGTTCACCGCCATGGCGATAATGGCCGAAGCACGCGCAATCATTAAGTCGATCTCCCGCACGGTTACGGTCAGCGGAGTGGTATGCAGGCTGCGCAGCTGCTCACAGTCCTCCTCTTCCAGCCGGAGCAGCCCCGCCGCAAAAGTCACCCCATCTACCACGGTGGGCACGCCTACCGCGATGACCGGCACACCCAGCGTCTCCTGATCCAGCCTGGGGCGATGGTTCCCCACGCCGGAGCCGGGCGCAATGCCGCTGTCGGCGATTTGCAGCGTACAGCCCATGCGTTCCAACTCCATGGCGGCCAGCGCGTCAATGGCGATCACGGCGTCCGGCCGCAGCTCCCGCACCAGTGCCTGTAAGATTTCGGCGCTTTCGATGCCGGTTGTCCCCAGTACGCCGGGCGAGCACACCGAAACCGCGCGCAGCCCGTCAAGCCCGCTCACGCGCGCCACTTCCCCTCGGATGTGCCGGGTGGCGAGGATTTTTTCCGCCGCCTTTGGCCCCAATGCATCGGCGGTCAGCTCACGGTTGCCCAATCCCATTACCAGCACGCTGCCCGTTTCCGGCAGCATCTCGCGCAGCTTTTCGGCGGCCAGCTCTGCCCCTTCCCCGTCGCTGTCAACCGAATCGGAAAAAGGCGGGAAATGCAGGGTACAGTATTTCCCCAGCGGCTTATGCATAGTTTTGGAAGCTTCCGGCGTCAGGATTTCCACTGTGGTGACCGCATGCCGGGGATATTGCTCATGATGAACAGCAATTCCTTGTGTATTTTCTCCAAATCTCTGCGCGGCTTCTACAGCCAGATCAGTACGATACATCATTGCCAAAAATCTCTCTTTCTGATAAAATAATTCTGTGATAGAAGAATACGAAGAATTTTCAAAAACTTCTTGCATTTTTCTATCATACGTGCTATCATTACTTGTACGCGAAAAAGTGTAG
>DVIY01000183.1 GCA_018710915.1 Candidatus Gallacutalibacter pullistercoris | reverse complement strand
TTTTTCCACAGCCGAATACTGGCCTTTCTAATGAACAAGTTCTTGAGCGGCAGCAGCAGGGGCTGACAAACGATAACGGCAATATTACAACACAAAGCGAAAAACAGATTATCCTGAAGAATATTATCACCCCGTTTAATATTTTGAACTTTATTCTTGCCGGACTGGTATTGGCGGTGGGTTCCTTCAAAAACATGCTGTTTATGGGGGTAATCCTTTCCAATATTCTGATTGGCAGCTTTCAGGAGATTCGCGCCAAGCGCACCATTGACAAGCTTTCACTGATTGCCGCCCCCCGGGCACATGTGATTCGAAATGGCGAAATCCTGGAAATTACGGTAGAAGAAATCGTTCTCGATGATGTGCTGGTGCTTTCGGCCGGCGGGCAGGTGTGTGCGGACTGTGTGGTTCTGGAAGGAGAGTGTGAGGTAAACGAGTCGCTGATTACCGGCGAATCAGACCCTGTATATAAAAGGAAAGGGGACGCAATGCTCTCCGGCAGTTTTGTGGTGAGCGGTACCTGCCGTGCACAGGCGGTTCATGTAGGTGCAGAGAACTATGCCAGCCAGATTACCCAGAGCGCCAAATATGTGAAAAAGCCCAATTCCGAAATCATGTTCTGGATTAACCGCATTATCAAATGGGTGGGATTTTCCATTCTTCCCATCGGCATATTGCTGTTCTGTAAGCAGTATTTTCTCATGGACAGTAATTTGCAGGATACAGTTGTGAATGTAGTTGCCGCACTGGTGGGAATGATTCCCGAGGGGTTGGTGCTGCTGACCAGCGTAGTGCTGGCGGTGAGCGTAATTCGCCTTTCCCGCCACAAAACGCTGGTGCAGGAGCTGTTCTGTATTGAAACGCTCGCGCGGGTAGACACCCTCTGCCTGGATAAAACCGGTACCATTACCGAGGGCTGTATGCAAGTAGATGGAATTGTGCCGCTGGCGCAGATTGAGGGGAAGTATCTGGAACAGGCGCTCTCGGCGTTAGCGGCAAACTTGACCGACAGCAATCCGACTTTCCTTGCAATCCGTGAGCACTTTCAATTGAATCCAGGCTGGCCATGTGAAACCACACGACCGTTTTCTTCCGCACGTAAATGGAGCGGTGCTTCCTTTGCGGGAATCGGTACCTTTGTCATGGGAGCCTCGGAGTTTATTCTGGGAGAAAGCTTCGCTCCGCTGCGCCCCATGGTGGAGCAATACTCGCAGACAGGTCAGCGCGTTCTTCTGTTGGCCTATTCCACCCAACCATTCCGCGATAAGGAACTGCCGGAATCCATCAAACCCATGGCGCTGGTACTGCTGAGTGACAAGATTCGTGCGGAAGCACCTAAAACGCTGCGGTATTTTGCCGACCAGGGTGTTGACCTCAAAGTAATTTCCGGCGATAATGCCGTGACAGTTGCCAATATTGCAAAAAAAGCCGGACTTGAAAGCGCAAGTCGGTATGTAGATGCAACCACATTGAAAACAGAGGAGGACATCCGCCAGGCCGCGCGGGAATATTCGGTGTTTGGACGCGTGACGCCGCAGCAGAAACTGGCGCTGGTAAAGGCGCTCAAGGCGGACGGACATACGGTTGCCATGACAGGTGACGGCGTAAATGATGTGCTGGCACTGAAAGAGGCGGACTGCAGCGTGGCAATGGCCTCTGGCAGTGATGCAGCGCGCACCGTTTCACAATTGGTGCTGTTGGATTCCAATTTTGCTTCCATGCCGCGCGTGGTACAGGAAGGGCGGCGTTCCATCAACAACTTGCAGCGCTCGGCTTCTCTGTTCCTGGTAAAATCGATTTTTTCGGCAATCATCGCGTTTTGTTTCCTTTTTATACAGGCCAATTACCCCTTCGAGCCCATCCAGATGACGCTCATCAGCGCACTGACAATTGGTGCACCATCGTTTGTGCTGGCGTTGGAGCCCAATCGGGAACGTATCCGGGGAAAATTCATCGTAAATGTCATACAGAAATCACTTCCAGCTGCTATGACGATGGTTTTCAATATCCTTCTCCTCACGGCTGTGAGCGGATATATGGGTTTCAACGACACGCAGTTCTCCACTATGGCTGTAATCATCACTGGTTGTACGGGGCTGATGATGCTTTATAAAGTGTGTATGCCGTTTAATTTTCTGCGTGGGGCATTATCGGTGATGATGACCGCGGCATTCATCCTGGCGCTGGTATTGTTTGGTTGGTTTTTCAGCATGGCACCGCTCAATCTGCCTATGGTATTAGTACTGATGATGCTGCTCTTGTTTGCAGTCTGCTGTATGAATGTCTTCCTGCATTTGGTGGATTATATTCTGGTGCCGCGTCTGGACAGCATTTCGATGGAAGTCCGGCGGCAGTCACGAATTTTGGAGGTATTTCGCAGAAAACTGACACGCCGTTTTGGTGGAAAAAAGCGCAGCCGCAAACCTTGAATCCAAGTGCACAGATTGAAAAGCTAAAATAATTCTTATATAGAAATATAGAAAGTGCAGATTCGGGTATACTAGAAAAATCGTGAAAAATCAAGAATAATAAGTGGAGGATTCTCTCATGGAGTCAATTGTACAAGAAATTGCAGAGTCTTTTCGTTCCAGCCCTGCGGAATTGGTGATCGCCATCATTTCCATGCTGCCGGTTTTGGAGCTGAGAGGCGGCATGATAGCAGCAGTTTTTCTGAATGTAGATATGTGGCGTGCCTTTTTCATCTGCGGTGTTTTCACTTTGCTGCCTATCCCGTTTATTTTGCTGTTTATCAATAAGATTTTTGACTGGATGCGCAACACCCGCCTGGTAAAACTGGTGAATAAAATGGAAGAAAAAGGCAGAGCTAAGTCGGAAAAAATCAACCAGTATAAAACGATGGGCCTGTTTATTTTCGTTGCCATTCCGCTGCCGGGCACCGGTGCGTGGACGGGTGCGCTGGCTGCTTCTCTGATGCGTATGCCCTTTAAAAATGCAATGCTTTCCATTGGCCTGGGTACACTGGGCGCAGATATTATCATGACACTGGTATCCTATGGTGTTTTGGGGGCGTTTATGTGAGGAAAACAGAAATTGTTGTGGTGGGCGCAGGTGCTTCTGGATTGATGGCAGCGCTCACCGTAGCTGAAGAACAGAAAAGGCAGCATCGGCCGGTTTTTGTGCTGGTTTTGGAAGCAGCACAAAAGCCGGGACGCAAGCTGCTGGCCACTGGCAATGGCCGGTGCAACCTCACCAATATGCACGATGAACGCTCCCGCTTTCACGGGGACGTTTCGGCGGCGGAAGCGGTTCTGCGGAAATACCCTCCGCAGGCGGTTGTCCGCCGCTTTCTGTCTTTGGGACTTTTGTGCCGGGAAGAGGAAGACGGACGCGTCTATCCCAACAGCGGGCAGGCGTCGGCGGTGCTCTCCATTTTGCTGGAACACCTGTACGCATTGGGGGCTGAGATTGCCTGTGAACAGCACGTCGCAGAAATTCGCAGAGAAAAGGGCGGTTTCCGGATTCAGTCTGCACAGGGAGAAGAATTTCTGGCGCAGAAAGTGATTCTGGCCGTGAGCGGAAAGGCTGCGCCCCAGCTCGGCTCTGATGGTAGCGGGTATACGCTGGCAAACTCTCTGGGCCACAGCTGTACGCCCTGTTTTCCGGCGTTGGTGCCAGTTATCTGCGAAGAGACAAAGCGCTGCAAAGCTCTTCATGGTGTGCGCTGCCGGGGCAGGGTCTCCCTGCTGGGAGATGGCCGATTGTTGGGAGAAGAGTCCGGAGAAATCCAGTTCACCGACTACGGAATTTCGGGTATTTGTGTCTTTCAGCTTTCCCGTATGGCTTCGGAGTGGGCGAAATATCATACTGTAAAGGGAAAATACTTATCATCGTTGCATTTCTCGCTCGATTTGCTGCCGGATTTCTCTTCAGAAGAATTGCTGGGCATGCTGCACCGCCGGCGCCGTCTGCTGCCAAAGTCCGACAGCTCCGAACTGCTTACGGGGTTTCTGCCCGCTGCATTGGCTCGTCAGATTGTGAAAGAAGCACTGGGAAAAGCTGTCCCATTGGAAGCGTTGTCCACTACTGATATGGAAAAAACGCTTTTATCCGCAAAAAAATACAACTTTACAGTCAAATCCGTGCAGGATTGGAGCCGTGCACAGGTCACGGCCGGAGGTGTACCGCTTTCAGAGGTTTCTCCAGAAACGCTGGAATCAATACGCTGTCCGGGACTGTATCTGTGCGGTGAACTGTTGAACATAGACGGCGACTGCGGCGGATACAACCTGCAATGGGCCTGGGGCAGCGGCATGACAGTTGGAAAAGCTGCCGCGAATGCCTGCAAACCGCAAAAATCTGCAAAATCATCCAAACCAAGGAGGAAGCCGCATGCTGCGAATCGCTGAAATCCCCATGCCGTTGGGCTTTACAGAGAACGACCTGCGCCGTCAGACTGCCCGCAGGCTCAAGGTGCCGGAAAGTGCTCTGCACCAGGTGAAGCTTTACCGGAAATCGGTGGATGCCAGAAAGAAAAATGATGTCCACTTCATCTGTACCGTCGAGGCAGAGGTGGAGGGGGAAAAGCGGGTGCTTTCCCGCCTGCGCGATTCGAAAATTCAGCAGGCAAAGCCTTACGAATATCGATTACCCCAATGTGAACCCCTTTCACACCGCCCGGTGATTGCCGGTTTCGGGCCAGCGGGACTGTTTGCAGCGCTGATTTTAGCACAGGCTGGACAAAAGCCCATTGTGCTGGAGCGAGGTGCACCGGTGGAGGAACGCAGCCGCGCTGTGGAACATTTCTGGAGCACCGGTGAACTGAACATGGAAAATAACGTCCAGTTCGGCGAGGGCGGTGCGGGTACCTTTTCCGACGGTAAGCTGAATACCGGCACAAAAGACCCCCGCGCACGTAAGGTGCTGGAGGAATTCGTAAAAGCCGGTGCGCCCGAACAGATTCTCACCGATGCCAAGCCCCATATCGGCACAGACCGGCTTCCCGGTGCGGTGAAGACGATCCGGGAAACCATTATTCGGTTGGGGGGCGAGGTCTGGTTTCACACTACCCTCACTGGTTTGCAAGTACGGGAAGGCCGTCTTACCGGTGTAATGGCTCGAAAAAGCACTGGGGAAGAGTGTATCATTGAAACGGATTCCCTGATTCTGGCGGTGGGTCACAGCGCCCGAGATACCTTCTCCATGCTGTACGACGCGGGATTGTCTATGGAGGCCAAGTCTTTTTCTGTAGGCGCGCGCATCGAGCACCCGCAGAACCTCATCAATAAAGCCCAGTACGGCCCAGCGGCGGAACACCCCGCGCTGGGTGCCGCAGATTATAAACTGGCGGTACACCTGCCTGAAAACGGTATTGCTGCAGGCCGTGGTGTGTATACCTTTTGTATGTGCCCCGGCGGTTTCGTAGTGGCGGCAGCTTCTGAGGAGGGACGAGTGGTCACCAATGGTATGAGCTGTTTTGCTCGTGACGGAGAAAACGCCAACGCGGCTTTGCTGGTGGGGGTCAGCCCGGAGGATTTCGGCAGTGAACACCCGCTGGCGGGTATTGATTTTCAACGAAAGCTGGAAGAAGCAGCTTTCCGTGCAGGCGGTGGGGACTATCGTGCACCGGTGCAGCGGGTGGAAGATTTCCTGAAAAACCGCGCCAGTACCCGTCTGGGGGATGTGCAGCCCACCTATCGTCCGGGAGTAACACCCGGCAATTTGAGTGATTGCCTGCCGGATGTGATTACCGAGGCCATGCGGCAGGGCATCCAGCTGATGGACAGGCGGCTGCACGGGTTTGCCTATCCAGATGCTTTGCTCACAGGAACAGAGACGAGAAGTTCTTCTCCCGTGCGGATTCTGCGGGATGAAAGCTGTCAGTCTGTTTCTTTGCGGGGCTTCTATCCCTGCGGAGAAGGAGCGGGCTATGCTGGCGGCATTATTTCAGCAGCCGTTGACGGCATCCGCTGCGCTGAAAAGGTGATGGAAAACAGCCGGAAATAGTATCTGAAAAGAAAACCCGCACCCCAATTTAGGGCGCGGGCCATTGGCCTTATATCTTATGTTCCTGTCGCAGCCGTTCCTTAGCTTGCGAAACGCTTTCTCCGTCTTTTGCAAGATAATGGTTCACGAAAGCATCTTCAATTTTGGTGTAGCCGCCCACCACTGTGCTTTCGATTTTTTCAAAGGCACTTGTCGCTTTTTCTGCAATTTTTTCATTGGTTTTTATAAGTTTTGATTTTGCCATTTTTGTTTCTCCTTTCCGGCTCTGACGGCCAGTAAAATTCCCAGAACGCAGATAAACAGACACGCCCCAGCCCCAGTGATGGAATTCATGAAGTCGATTTTTTCTGGGGCCATTTCCCCAAAGGAAACCAGCATGGAGCGCTGTAGTGTCAAAAGGGAAGCTGCTACTTCAGCGTAGCAGATGTTGCGGAGCACAGCTGTCAGAAGAGAAGGGTCTGCCCGTTGTTTTACCCTTTTGATAATCGCCATAGTGATTTTATAGAAAGTATAGGCGGCAATGGTAATCATGATAATTTTCTCATACCTTGTGGCGATGTTCTGGGAAAGGCTGAGATAATTCATTCCCGATAGAATGACGCTGAGAAGTACCAACAGTATACCGGAACCCCTCATAACAAATATTTCTGTGGAGAGGTTTACGGCTTTATGGGCACATAAAACAGCGGAAAACCGCAAAAGGGATAAGACTCCATAAAAGGCGAACATGGATAAAAACCACAACGAGGACTGGAACCACCCAATGAGTCCGTGATAAAGGGCATATAAAAGATTACATCCTAATGACAACCCCGCAGCCAGAACCATGCGGTAATGGGAGTCTTCCACTGCTTTCCTGCCCAGTCTGGTTTTTGAGAGAAGAGCGGCAGTCCGTCCGTCCGGCTTCAATTTTTAAGGCCTCGGCAAAGAGGAATCAGGCACAATAGGATCAGAATACCAATGATTCCCACAATAATTCCCAGAATCATCTGCTCCCAGACCATACTACAGCACATCCCGACTCCCAGAGCCAGTACGCCCAATATCCCCAGCAGTATGCTTCCCACCGTTTTACCGCTGATATAAACCAGCGGCTTGCTGGTCATTTTCCGCCACACCAGTACGGTGATGAATCCCAAAAGGATACCCGCCCCACCAAACGCCAGCCCTGGCTGGAACAGATCCCATTCTGGGAGCAGGGCCATGCACATTCCCAACGCGAATAGCAACAGAGAAACAGTACCCATCATCAATGCGGTAAAGCTGCTTTTTTTCATGTGTGACACCTCCTAAAATTTCATTAAAACAACAGTTGTTGCCTTAATCTGGATATAGTATAATACAGCTGTAGCAGAAAAACAATCATCAATTTCTCAACAAGTGTTGAGATAAAGGAGCTTTTTATGAACACATCTAATAATAAGCGAAAGCGGGAATCGGTGGAACGAATAGAAAAGGTCTTTATCGAACTGCTGCAAAGCCGGGAGCTGGGAGAAATCAGGGTGTCGGATATCTGTAAGCGAGCCGAACTCAACCGCACCACCTTTTATGCCAATTATGCCGACATCTACAGCTTGGCGGATTCCATCCGCGATAAGCTGGAAAAGAGTGTAGCGGAATTGTATCGGGAGGAACTGGATACTGGGGTGAACAGCAACGATTACCTCAAGCTGTTCCGACATATTCAGGAGAATCAGATTTTTTACCGGACTTATTTTAAGTTGGGATATGACAATAACTATAAAATTTTGGCATACGATACAGCTCTGGCCCGAGAACACTTTCAAAACCGGTTTATCGAGTACCACATGGAATTTTTTAGGA
>DVIY01000020.1 GCA_018710915.1 Candidatus Gallacutalibacter pullistercoris | reverse complement strand
ACGAAAGGGGAAAGCATATGAAAAGTAAATTACAGGTGGAAATTGAACGTGCACAGGTAGGAATTTTGCAGGATATCGTTTTTGCCCAGCCTCCGTTCTGGTTTGGGAATACGACCCGCCCTCTCAAGCTGAATCTGATGAAGGCACGTTCAGACAAGCCGCTTCCGGTCATCATCTGGCTGTGCGGCGGGGCGTGGGTGATGATGGATAAAAACTATCATGCACCCGAAATGGAGTATCTGGCAGAAAATGGATTTGCAGTTGCTTCTGTGGAATACCGCACGAGCAATGAAGCGCGCTTCCCCGGCCAGATTGAAGATGTCAAAGCGGCTATCCGCTTTCTTCGTGCCCATGCAGAACAATTTGGTCTGGATGCAGAGCATATCGGCATTATGGGTGAATCTGCCGGAGGATACCTGTCAATTCTGGCAGGAACCAGCGGTTCTACGCGGATTTTTGACGTAGGGGAGAATCTGGAATATTCCAGCGCGGTACAGGCAGTGTGCGACTGGTATGGCCCGTCTGATTTTGTAGAGTTTGCAAAGGAGAATAACGGCAGTGCCGATTCCCCGGAAGCCCTCTTGATGGGCGGGCCGGCACATCGTGTGCCTGAAGTAGCCGAGGCGGCGAATCCCTGCACGTATCTTTCCCCGGAGACACCTCCGTTTTTAATCCTGCACGGAAATCAGGATCGTACGGTCCCCTTTAGCCAAAGCGAGATTTTATATGAAAGATTAACAGCCAACCAGACGCCGGTTGAGTTTTATGAACTGGATGGCGCTGATCATGCAGACCGTCATTTTGTTCAGCCTGCGATTCGGAAGATTATCCTGGAGTTTTTTGAGCGCAATTTGAAAAGGTGAGAAAACAGTAAAAGAAAGGGCGCGACGATATCGTTGCGCCCTTTTTTGGTGAAGTTCATGAGTTGCGGTGACTTGTTGAGTATGATACAATGAGCATCTGTAAAAATGTCATAAAAGGGGAGAAGCGTGCATGACACGGGATTTGACAAAAGGGAATGTAACCGGCTCCATGCTGCGGTTTGCCGCACCCATGATTGCCGGAAACCTGCTGCAGCAGTTTTATAATGTGGCGGATACTTTAATTGTCGGCCGCTTTCTGGGGCCGGATGCACTGGCTGCTGTAGGTTCTTCCTATGCAATGATGGTGTTCCTTACCTCTATCCTGTTGGGCTTGTGTATGGGCAGCGGCGTGTTGTTTTCCATGCTCTTCGGCGCCAAAAGGGAAGAAGAGCTGCGCCGGAGCAGCGCACTTTCTTTTTTGTTTATCGGTATCCTGACGATTGTACTGGAAGCCCTTTCCCTGCTCCTGCTGGAACCACTATTGGCACTGATGCAGATTCCCGGCGATATCTGGACGATGACCGGAGATTATTTACGCATCATTTTTTTCGGGATGATTTTCACCTTTTTGTATAATTACTTTGCATCTTTACTAAGAGCAATTGGAAATTCCGCGATACCCTTGATATTTTTGGCTGTTTCGGCTGTTATCAACATTTTTTTAGACCTGCTGTGGGTAGCGGTTTTTCCGCTTGGGGTACAGGGGGCGGCATTGGCAACCATTACCGCGCAGTGCATTTCTGCGCTTGGAATTGCATGGTATACGCTGAAAAAAGTTCCAGCGATTTGTCCGCGCCGGCAGGATTTTCGGCCTGACCGGGTGTTGGTGTGGAGAATTGCACATTACTCCCTGCTGACCTGTGTGCAGCAATCGGTCATGAATTTTGGAATCCTGATGGTACAGGGATTGGTAAACAGTTTCGGCGTGCCGGTTATGGCGGCTTTTGCAGCGGCAGTTAAAATTGACTCTTTTGCATATATGCCTGTGCAGGATTTCGGCAATGCTTTTTCTACCTTTATCGCACAAAATCACGGGGCCGGACAGCAGGAGCGTATCCGGCGCGGGATTCGTTCTGCGGTAATCATTGCGGTCATTTTCTGTATTGTCATTTCTTTGGGTGTGTGCCTTTTTGGGCGTGAACTGATGATGTTGTTTATCGAACCGCAGGAAACCGAAATTATCTCGATCGGGGTAGAATACCTGCGCATCGAAGGCGCCTGCTATTGCGGAATTGGCTGCCTGTTCCTGCTGTATGGTTTGTACCGCGGTTTGGGAAAGCCGGGTATCTCGGTAGTACTGACGGTTATCTCTCTGGGAACACGGGTTGCGTTGGCATATTGCCTGGCCCCCATTCCATCTATTGGCCTGTCTGGCATCTGGTGGTCGGTTCCAATTGGCTGGTTTTTGGCAGATGCAGCCGGGTTTTTGTACTATGCATGGCTGCACCGTCAAAAAGTAAGAATTTAAAACAAAAATGTCCCCGCTGTTTTCCACAGCAGGGACTTCCCTTTTTTATTTGCAATAGAGCTTACGCATTCTGGCCATGGCCTCTCGGGTATTTTCCACCGTTCCAAAAGCTGTCAGCCGGAAGAACCCCTCTCCGTTTTTACCGAAGCCGCTGCCTGGCGTTCCTACCACATGTGCACGGTGCAGCAGATCATCGAAGAATTCCCAGGAGCTCATGCCGTTGGGGCATTCCAGCCAGAGATAGGGAGAGTTACTTCCGCCCACAAACCAGATGCCCATTTCCTGTAAAGCCT
>DVIY01000182.1 GCA_018710915.1 Candidatus Gallacutalibacter pullistercoris | reverse complement strand
GATGCTGCGTCAGCCGTTTATGGCTCTGGCGGCTGCCTCGATCTTCGCTGTGATCCCGCTTCTGCTGTACTGGGCGAACTGCTCAGGGACGTCTTTGGTTCAGCGCGTGTATCTCTCGGAAAACCGGCTGTACTATACCGGCTACAGCGGCAGCATGGACGAGCGGGTGGAATTTGCCTTTGTGCTGCTCCGGCTGGAAAACTATTCTGTTGGAAAGCGCTCTATCCGTATCCAAGGAACATTTACCCGAAAGACAAAGGACGTCTACGGTGCGCATCAGAAAAACGCCTTTTCCAAGACGCTCTGGATTCCCCGTACTTTTCCGGTGAAGCAGGAACGGATTTTACTGGATTTTTTAAGAAAAGCGGCAGCGGATCACGCTTCTTTTGACCAGTATGTGGAATAGGCGCCAATCGGTGCAAAATAGAATCGCGGCAGTCGGGTTAACGATTGCCGCGATTTCAGATGAAAGCTGTAAAATAACAGGCAGGGATTGCCCTCCGGAGGCGCGTTGGAATTTTACCGGTTTGGCGCATAAGTTTTTTTCATATGGTACAGACGGGAGAGGTTTTCTATGGAGGTCTCTCCCATCTGTTCGGATACCGCCACTACCAGTGCGTCTACCAACGCCGCAGACGCCGTCATCGAGTGATACTCTTTTGCATCTCCCCGATAGGCGAACAGCTGGATATCTGCCCGTTCTTCTTCCGGGACAAATGCACGGGAGATAAACGCAAGCGTCTGGTAACCGGCTTCTTTCCGGTATCCCAGAATCATTTTTCCCTCCTGCGAGAGCTTGGAAAAGCTGAACATAACCACCAGATCGCCGGTCTCTGCCTGTGAAAGCCCTTCCAGCACCTCCGAGCCCCCTGATGGCAGCAGAACGGACTGAATCCCAAGCCGCCGCAGGCGAAACATCAGAAGCTGCCCCAATGAGGACGACGCGCTTTTCGCATGGATAAACACCCGATGTGCAGAGCAAAGCGCCGAAACTGCCTTCTGAAATTCCTCCTGTTCCAATCCCTCCAGCGTTTTCTGCAGGTACATCTGCTGACGCAGGAACCAATTGTCCACGGTGAATGCTTCTTCAGCGTGCAATGTCTGCATCAGTTTGACAGCCGGGCCTTCCGAAATGTTCTGATCTGCCACCAGCCGCCTGAGCTCCTTATAATCCCCACAGCCCAGACGGCGCACAAAGCGGGAAATTGTCGTACCCGAAACATCAAGCTTTTCTCCCACTTCCCCGATGGAGGAAAGCAAAAATTCTTCCGGGTTATTGGAAATATAGTCCAGGATCCGGGATTCAGCTTTGGTGATCTGCTCCGGCATCCGGGGAAACTGTAAAGTCATCAGCTGCGACTCCTCCTGTGGCCTTTCTTTGCTCAAACCAGCTCTGTGCGGGGCGGTTATTCCCGCAGATCCGCATTCCAGTCAAAAATAATCCCGGTCTTTGGATCAATCTCAAACTCATATTTGATGCCGTCGTGGAACAACTCCCCCTCAAAGCGGCCCCGACCGTCGCCGCTTTCTTCCCACATCCGGATGTTTTCCGTGCTGGAGGCAGGAACCTTGCTCTGGACTGCCTGTTTGGCTTCCTCCAGCGTGACGGGGCTTCCGCCCAGCCTGTCAAGCCACTCTTCATCTACCTCGTAATCGACGCCGATGATCTTTCCGCCTGTTATGGCGATTTCAAAGTCATAATTCCCGTACTCTGTTTCAAACTCCACCTGGAAAATCGGGATGTCGTTTTCCCGGTCCCGTTCCACTTTCACGTTATATGCGTCTTTTTCCGGAACGCCGGCGTTTTCCATCGCCAGGGCAAGCGCGGCATCCTGATCGATTTCAGCATCTGCCGGCTGGCTGCCGCCGGATGGCTTTGAACTGTCCGGAATCTCATCATCCGGAAGGATTTCGGGCTGCTCGGTACTGGAAGCTGTCTCCTGCGGAGCCTGATCTGCCACAGAAGATCCTTGCGGAGAATCGGATGGCATTTGGCCGGTTGTTCTGCCGCAACCGGCCAGCAACAGGCACAAAACAGAAAATAACAATGCAATTCGTCTCATAAAGCGCTCACCTCTACGCTATACAGTATATCAGAAAGCCAGGCTTTGTTCAAGAAAAAGGCCCGTTACATACCTTTTTCCCGGAAAACCAGGATACCCTTCGCTGAGCCGGTGGTTGTTGCGGATACCAGTTCAAAACCCTTCCGGGACATTTCATTGGCAGCCAGCCGGATCCTGTCCGCCATTTCTCCGGCTTTTGGCGAATAATCGATCACCACCGTTTGGTAGGCCACGGCGAGCCTGTCCTGAAAAGAACAGAAATCCTGTTCTTTTCCATTGCCCAGCAGAACGCTGACATAATCCCCGCCCAAGGCGTAAATCTCCTTCAGCGCCCGTTTCAAGATGCCAGCGGTTTTTACCTGAAACGCGGCCTGCTCCGAAACTATAATTTGATAGGCTCCTGACGACATTTGACGGCGCAATTCGTCCAGTGTGACGGAGTTCTCTACAAATTCTGTCCAGATACAACCGTATTGCACCGCCTGATGGGTATCGCTCCCGCTGACTACCGGTTTGTGGAGACGTTCTCCCAGAGAACGGGTGAGCCGTTCGGCGCGTTCCCGGTCCTCCGCCACATCCTTGCCGTTTAAGTCCAGGAAATCCAGCCGTTCCAGCTGTTCCCGGGGCAGCTCCGGAATATGTCCGCCTGCCCGGTAAGGGTGGGCGGCGCCTACCAGAACGTCGTATTTCCGGAACAAGTCCAGCAGCTTTTCAAATGGAAGAAAATGCCCCGGCTGCTTATGTGAGGCCAGCCGCTGATTGAGTTCCAAAATCGTTTCTACAGTTCCCAGCGACAGAATATGCCCACCCTCGGCAATATCCGTCTCCATGCCCGGGAATATCCGCAGCCCGTTTTCCAGCAGAAGGGCATCTCCTTCCCGTTTGCTTTGATGCAAAAGATAGCCGTACAGCTCATCGAATTGCAGCGTATTGAAGTGCTCGGTCAGGCACAGGGCATCCAGCCCAGCCGCCTTTGCTTCGCCGAACAGCCAGTCGGTATATTGGGTGGAAAACGGAAGCCGTTTGGCCAGTTTCCCGTGAGTATGAAAATCCAGTTTCAAAGTGCAGCCTCTTTTCTAAAATAATGTGGATAACAGGATGGAAACCGCGATCCAGAGGAAAGAGATCGCCAGGAACAGCAGGTCGTTATAGGTGACCTTCAAAGTAGCAAGCTTCATCTTTTTCACCGCCTTGTTGACCGCCGCATAACGGTAGCCTTTGATTTCCAACGCCTCCACCGTTGTCCGGGAGCGCTTGGCGGTGTTGAGCATCAGCGGGTAAAAGGCGTGCATGACCACTTTGACCTGATAAAACAGGTACTTGACTTTTCCCCAGAACCTTTCGTGCGCCGGCGGATTCCCCCGCATCCGGAAGGAGAGCAGGATGTTCTGGAACTCCTCCATCAGCATGGGCAGGATCCGATAGGCGTAGGAGATGGAAAAGGAAAGCC
>DVIY01000181.1 GCA_018710915.1 Candidatus Gallacutalibacter pullistercoris | reverse complement strand
TAATCCAAAAGGCCAACGGCCTTTTGTGAGCAAGCGGTTATCAACCGCCTGTAAATCACATCGCCGCCCCGGCTAGGGTAGGGGGTCGCCCTTTCTTCCGCGGGAAGAAAGGGCACAAAGAAGCGGAAAAGGGACCGCCTTGGTCCCTTTTCAAACCCCCACGAAGTTCCGGTGCAGGAAGCGGTGCGGAACCACCGCGCTTGTAAATTCCCCTGCGGGGAATTTGTGCGCGGCGGTTCAGTCAGCTCGCAGCGGAGCGTGCCCAAAACAATCTGCTCCGTGGTCACCAGTTCGCGCGGCACCGCCTTCGACCGCCACTGAGCTTTGCTCACTCTGGCGTGTCGCGGAGTAAGCCGCGGGGGTCAAGGGGGTGTAACCCCTTGCCAGTCTTTGCATACTTTCTTCTGGGAAGAAAGTATGAGCGCCAGATAAAAAAGACCGGTTTTGCGCTTGCGCAAAATGGCCCTTTTTCGAAGGGCCAAGGCTTTTTCGGGAATACCGTTGCTTGTAATGGTATTCTTCACGGCAATTGAGCGACAACTGCATGTTTAATGCATTTCAATCCAAAAGGCCAACGGCCTTTTGTGAGCAAGCGGTTATCAACCGCCTGTAAATCACATCGCCGCCCCGGCGAGAGCAGGGGATTGCCCTTTCTTCTGCGAGAAGAAAGAGGCACAAAGAAGCGGCAAAGGGACCGCCTTGGTCCCTTTGCAAACTTCCACGAAGTTCCGATGCAGGAAGCGGTGCGGAACCACCGCGCTTGTAAATCCCCTGCGGGGAATTTGTGCGCGGCGGTTCAGTCAGCTCGCAGCGGCTTTGGGTACGATTCTTATTTGTTTCATTCAGCTTGCTGATACAGGCGCACACGCGTATGCGCCTGTAAAATAGATTTTATTTCGATATAGAAAGGAAGCCTTGTTTATGAATGCAGAAATCCTCTCCGTGGGTACCGAGCTGCTGCTGGGGCACACGGTGAATACCGATACCGCCATCGTGGCGCGCGAGCTCTCCACCATTGGTGTGAATGTGCTCTACTGCGCTACTGTGGGGGATAACCCCGGACGGCTGGAAGAGGCGGTCCATGCCGCCCTGTCCCGCAGCGATATCCTCATCACCACCGGCGGGCTGGGACCAACCGGCGATGACCTGACAAAAGAAACCGTGGCTGCTGCCGCTGGAAAAAAGCTGGTTCTGCACGAGGAAAGCCTGCGCAGAATCGAGGAATATTTTAAAGGCCGCCTGTGGGGTGAGAGCCAGAAAAAACAGGCTTGGCTGCCCGAAGGCTGCACCGTGCTGCCCAATGACGTGGGCACTGCCCCCGGCTGTGTGTTCGAAACAGGCACCGGCAAAATCGTGGTGATGCTGCCCGGCCCGCCGTCTGAACTCACTCCCATGCTCACCCGGTACGCGATTCCCTGCCTTGCCAAACGTGAACAGGCTGTCATCGTCTCTGAGAATATTCACGTGTTCGGCATGGGCGAAGGCTCTGTCGCAGAGCTTATCGATGATTTGATGCAGGGCGCCAACCCCACTGCCGCTACCTATGCCAAAGACAACGAGATGTTCGTGCGGGTAACCGCCCGCGCCGCCACAGAAGAACAGGCCCGCAGCATGATGGAGCCGCTTTCTGCTGCAATCCGCGAGCGCATCGGCAGCTATGTGTATGCCACCGACTGTGAAAGCCTGGAAGAACTCGCCGTGCGCGAGCTTTTAAAGGCCGGGAAGACACTGGCAACGGCGGAATCCTGTACCGGCGGGCTGCTCTCAAAGCGCATCACCGATGTTTCCGGCGCTTCTCAGGTATTTGAGATGGGCGCCGTGACCTATGCCAACCGCATCAAAGAACAGGTGCTGGGGGTTTCTCACGAAACGCTGGAAGCACACGGCGCTGTCAGCCCCGAAACCGCCCGCGAAATGGCGCAGGGCATCCGCCGCGCTGCTGGCAGCGACTTGGGAATCGGCATTACCGGCATTGCAGGCCCCGGCGGCGGCACCCCAGAAAAGCCGGTAGGGCTGGTGTACATCGCCCTGAGCGATGGGGAACATACCTGGGTGCGCAAAATGATGCCCGGCAGCGCAGGAAGGCCCCGTTCACGCACCTGGCAGCGCAATGCCGCCGCATCTCACGCACTGGATATGGTGCGCCGGTACCTGCAGGGCATCGGCGGGCTGGAAGACGCCGGCCTGAAACGCTGAACCCTTTTTGCGAAAAATAACAAGGAGGTACTTCCCATGGCCAAATACCATTCCCGATACAGGAAACCCAAAAAGCCCTTTTTGCAGCGCTGGCTCCCCTGGAAGGGCGACAGCGCCAAAATGGTCATCCTCAAGCTCTTTACACTGGTGCTGCTGGCAGTCTTTCTGGGCTGCGCAGGATATCTGGTCAACGAGCTTGTGATTCTGCCTGCACATGCTGACCAGACGGTGGATGAACTCAAAGAGATTTATTACCATGTCTCTTCTGAAAACGAAACCGGCAGCAGCGGAAATGACGACAGCCAGCAAAATGATTCGGATGATGCCGAAGAAGAGCCCGAAATGACGGACGAGCAGATACGCCAGCAGATTAAGCAGCTGCAGAAAATCAACCCCGACATTATCGGCTGGATTAAAATTCCCAACACCGTGATTGATTACCCGGTGCTGCAATCCTCTGAAAGCGACCCGGAATATTACCTGTACCGCGACTATAAGGGCGAATACACCAAATATGGCAGTATCTTTTTGCAGGCCGGCACCGCGCTGGACGGCTCTGACCAGAATACGATGCTGTACGGCCACAGCATGAAGGACGGGCGCATGTTTGCCCAGCTGCTGACTTTCAGCGACTTGGACGTCTATAAGAAGTCGCCGGTCATCACCTTCAACACCGCAGAGGGCGGCGGCAAATGGAAGATTATCTCCGTCTTTAAAGCCAACACCTACAAAAACCAGGGCGAGCCCTTTATCTACAACATTTCTTCCTTCGGCTCCGATTCCGACTATCTGGATTTTGCCTATCAGGTGTACCAGCGCTCCATCATCAACACCGGGGTGGATTTCAACGAAAACGATACCATGCTGATGCTCTCCACCTGCTCCTATGAATTTGACGGCTTCCGCACGGTAGTGGCCGCCCGGCAGGTACGCGAAGGGGAAGACCCCGCCGTGGATACGGGCAAAGCCTCGTATAATGCACAGGTGGTTTACCCCGAATGTTGGTATGACCGCTATGGCGGCAGTATGCCCAGCTGGCCCGATACGTTTGAAGAAGCGCTGGCGCAGGATAAAATAGACTGGTACACCCAGCCGTAAATACAGCAGGCCATCCGGCGAACGTGCCGTCGAAAGGAGCGTGCAGTTATGGATATTTTCGGTCAATTCCGCGCAGCAGATTCCCTGTTCCGTCTGGTTATCGGAGACATGCACCGTGTAACCTCCTATCCCTTCCGCCCTATGGAGCGCGTTGCGCCCGGGGAATCGCAGCCTATGCCCATGTGCCTGCCCGAAGAAGAGGGCGTTCCCAGTACGTTGATAGAAGAATTCCTGCGCCGGCTGGATGAAGATTCCAGCCTGTGCCCCCACGGCGTATGCATCCTGCGGCACGGGCACCGCATTGCAGAAGCCGCCTGGTATCCCTATTCCGGCAGCTTGCCGCAGATGCAGTTTTCGCTCTCGAAGAGCGTGGTGGGCATGGCGGCAGGCATGGCAATAGAAGAAGGGCTTCTCTCGCTGGACGAAAAGATGCGCGACATCTTCCCCGACAAGCTGCCTCCGTTCTATATGGGAAAACCCGGAGAAGTCACCGTACGGCAGCTGCTCACCATGAGCTCGGGCGTGCGGTTTAACGAGATGGGCTCGGTCTCTGAAAAGGACTGGACGCGCGCATGGCTGCTCTCGGACTGTGAATTCACGCCGGGAAGCCGTTTTGCCTATAACAGCATGAATACCTATATGCTTTCTTCCATCCTGTGCCGGCGTACCGGCCAGAGCCTTACCCAGTATCTCACGCCCCGGCTGTACCGTCCGCTGGGAATCCGCGTGGCGCAGTGGGAAACCTGCCCGATGGGCATTGAAAAGGGCGGCTGGGGGCTGTACCTCACGCCGGGCGATATGGCGAAGCTGGGGCTTCTCTATCTGCGCGGCGGCCAGTGGGAAGGCCCTTCGGGCGTCATGCAAATCCTGCCGCGCGAATGGGCCAAAGCAGCCACCAGCCATCAGATTGCCTGCCGGATGGGCACGCGGGACGCCTGGTACGGCTATCAGCTTTGGGGGCTGGCATGGGGCAGCGGCTGCCAGTTTAACGGCGTATTCGGCCAATATGTGGTGCTTCTGCCCGAGCAGGACATGGTGGTTGCCGTGACCAGCGGCAACGACGAGCTGTTTGAGGACCGCACCTTGCAGCATATCCGCGAATGTTTTTGCGGCGACGGCGCGCTTTCTGACCACCCGCTGCCCTCTTCTGCATCGGGCATCCGCTCGCTGCGCCAATACACACAGGGACTGCACGTAATTCCCGAATTGCGGCGCGAGCCGGCTCCGGCAGAAAAGCCCGGATTTTTTGCAAGGCTGCGCCGTCCCGCAGCAGAAGGACCCACCCTGCCGGACGCTGCACGCTATAACGGACGGGTATATGAATTCCCCAAAAACAACGCCTGCCTGCTGCCGCTGGTGATTTCAGGCGTACACGGGAACTTTTCAGACGGCCTGGACGCGCTGTGGTTCCAATTTGAAAAGACACACGCACTGTTCTGGTTCCGGGAAGATGGGGAAGTGCACACGCTGAAAGCCGGATATGACGGGGAGATGCTTGCGGGCGAGCTGTGCCTGCACGGAGAGCGCTACCCCTGCCGCACCGGTGTACAGGTACTGCACGATGAGGACGGGCGGATTGTGCTCAAGCTGTTCCTGGTGTTCCCGGAAACGCCCTGCACCCGGTATATGAAGTTTGTTTTTCACGGGGAAGATGGGGAATGGCTGCTGCTGCGCCTGAACGAGCGCCCCTCGGTTGCGCGCGCTGCCGGGATGTTCACTTCCCTGGTGACAGGCGGACGCACGGCAGAAGAACTGGTACCGCCGGGGCTGCAAAAGCTGCCGCTGTTTGACCGGATGCGCGACTTGCTGCGCCCCAAGGCCAGCGGGAAATGGAACCGTCAGGCAGTACCGGAAAGAACGCCACAGCAGCCGGAAGAAGAGCCTTCCGGCTGCGACGAATCCTGATTTTGCAAGCCCCATTTTCTTTTTACTCTGTGGTCTCCAGTTTGCGCGACACCGCCTTCGACCGCCACTGAGCTTTGCTCACTCTGGCGTGTCGCGGAGCAAGCCGCGGGGGTCAAGGGGTGTTGTTTGCCAGTGGCAAACGTTGAACACCGACCGAGCCGGCAGGCGAGACTGGCGAAGCCCCTTGCGAATCTTTGGTTACTTTCTTTTCGGAAGAAAGTATGAGCCTCAGATAAAAAAGACCGGTTT
>DVIY01000019.1 GCA_018710915.1 Candidatus Gallacutalibacter pullistercoris | reverse complement strand
GTCGAGCAGTATTGTCGTTACAACCGATTTACCCAAGTCAATTGAAGCCCCTGTAGAAAAAGGTCAGAAAATCGGCACAGCAACTTTGAGCTATGCCGGACAGAAACTGACCACCATTGACCTGGTAGCTTCTGAATCTGTAGAGCGGAGCAATCTGCTTCATACCCTTTCTCAGGTGCAGCAGGTTGTCACTTCCAGATGGTTTATCTTGATTGTCAGTGTAATCCTGACTTTGCTGGTCATTTATATCATCATTGCAGTCATTTACAACCGCAAACGGCGGAACCTGAAAAAGGTGAAAAAATATAGAAAGATGTAAGGGACGCCCTTACAGGAGGAGTACAAAATGGAATTTTCTGAACTTTGTAAACTGGCTTTCAGTGTTGTAAAGCCGCGCCGGCTTTCGGAATATGCCGAAGCGGGCGGCGTGGGCGCTGCGTTAGAAACCGACTCCGGAAAAGTATATCTGGGTGTATGTATCGATGTCGCATGTTCTACCGGATTCTGCGCAGAGCATGCCGCAGCAGCGGCGATGGTCACAGCCGGGGAAAGCCGGGTAGTCAAAATGGTGGCGGTGGATTGGGAAGGCCGTCCCATGCCTCCTTGCGGCCGTTGCCGTGAGACAATCACCTCCCTGCATCCTGAAAACTACAAGGCGCTTGTCATGGTAAATGCAGATACGGTTCTGACCTTAGAGGAACTTCTGCCTTTCGACTGGAAGCGCCGTGAAGAAACCGCGGGGGAATAGCCCGCGGTTTCTTCATATCTGAATCTATAAATTGACAGAAAGGCGGTCTTTTTATGAGCCTGCAAAACACACCTTCCGGCGAACGCATTCACATCAGCCTGTTTGGATGCCGCAATGCTGGAAAATCAAGTTTAATAAACGCCCTTACCGGCCAAAGCCTCGCCATCGTCTCTGACCATAAAGGCACCACCACCGACCCGGTCTCCAAAGCCATGGAACTGCTTCCGCTGGGGCCAGTTCTGCTGACCGACACACCCGGCCTTGACGATGTGGGAGAACTGGGAGCACTTCGCGTGGAAAAAACACGGCAGGTACTGAACCGCACTGATATTGCACTGCTGGTCATCGATGCCGAACAAGGGATGCGCCGCGAAGACAAAGAGCTGCTCACGCTCCTGCGCGAAAAGAAGCTTCCGCGTCTGGTCGTAATGAATCAGTGCGACAAAATGCCGCAGGGTGCTGCACGCCAGTACGAGGGCGAAGAAAAAGCACTGTGGGTAAGTGCTGCAACCGGTGAGAACATCCATGAACTGAAAGAGGCCATCGCCGCCATGCGTCCGGACGCTGCTCGGGAACGCCATATCGTAGCCGACTTGCTTTCGCCCGAGGATGTCGTGGTATTGGTGACACCGATTGATGAATCTGCCCCGAAAGGCCGCCTGATTTTGCCGCAGCAGCAAACCATCCGTGACATTCTGGAAGCGGGAGCCATTTCTGTCGTTACCCGTGAAACCGAGCTGCCCAAAACGCTGCACTCCCTTCGCGAACCGCCGCGCATGGTCATCACCGACAGCCAGGCTTTTGCGAAGGTTTCAAAAGATACGCCGCGTTCTATCCCCCTCACCTCTTTCTCCATCCTGTTTGCGCGATACAAGGGGAATCTGGCCGGAGCTGTACAGGGCGTCAAAGCACTGGAAGGCCTGCGTGACGGCGACAAAGTTCTGATTTCAGAAGGATGCACCCACCATCGGCAGTGCAATGATATCGGTACGGTAAAGCTTCCCAACTGGATTCGCCAGAAAACCGGTGTAGAACCGGAATTTGTTTTCACCAGCGGCGGCGAATTCCCCCTGGACTTGACCCCGTACCGGTTGATTGTCCACTGCGGCGGATGTATGCTCAACGAACGGGAAATGCAGTCCCGCGCGGCGCGTGCAGCCGAGCAGGGCGTGCCGATGACCAATTACGGCATCCTGATTGCCTATATGACGGGAATTCTGGAACGCAGCGTGGAACCCTTCCCGGAAATCGCCGCTTTGCTGTAACAAATTCTGCTGTTTGGAGGATATCATGGCTGATACAAAACCGGTACGGGGTCGTTTTGCCCCCAGCCCCAGCGGCAGGATGCATCTGGGGAACCTGTTCTGTGCGCTGATGGCCTGGCTGCCTGTGCGCGCTGCAAACGGCGAGATGGTGCTGCGTATCGAAGACCTGGACCCGGGGCGCTCCCGCATGGAATATGCCATGCAGATGGAAGATGACCTGCGATGGTTTGGGCTGGACTGGGATGAAGGCGGGAGCAGCGGCGGCCCCTTTGGGCCGTATTATCAGAGCCAGCGCACACAGCTTTACGAGGAATGTTTTTCCAAATTGCGCGAAAAAGGGCTGGTCTACCCCTGCTATTGCACACGCGGAGAACTGCACGCGGCACAAGCCCCTCACCGTGAAGACGGCATGCCGGTTTATTCCGGGCGCTGCCGTCATCTTTCTGAAGAAGAACGTGCAAAACTGTCACAGCATCGCCGCCCGGCGTTCCGGTTGGAAGTCCCAAATCGCGAAATTCACTTTACAGACGGCTATCAGGGAAGCTGCACAGAAAATCTGGCGCGTGACTGCGGCGATTTTATCATCCGGCGTTCAGACGGTGTGTTTGCCTATCAGCTTGCCGTAGTAGCAGACGACGGCGAAATGGGCATTACACAGGTAGTTCGCGGCTGTGACCTGTTGGACTCTACCCCACGCCAGCTATACCTGTATGAACTGTTGGGATACCCAGCCCCTCAGTTTTACCATATCCCGCTGATGATGTCGGAGGATGGCCGGCGCCTTTCCAAGCGCGACCACGATCAGGATCTCGGCTTTCTGCGCAGCATCTACCATAGCCCAGAGCCTTTATTGGGCCTTCTGGGAAACCGTGCCGGCCTGCTGGAACGGCCAGAGCCTGTAACCGCCCGGGAACTGGTAGAAGAATTCCGAAAAAAGCCGCCCGCCTTTTTTGGTGTAACAGAATGTGAAAAAGCCCGCCCACAGTTTTCTACGCTGTGAAGCGGGCCTTTTTTCTGCATTTATTAGTCTTCTTCATCTTTCAAATTGGTTTCGATGCGGAATCTAGGTCTGGACTTTACTTCGCTGTAAATTTTACCGACATAAGTGCCCACCATTCCCACACAGAGAAGCTGGATTCCTCCCAGCAGCCAGATGGAAGAAACAATCGCCGTCCAGCCTGCCACAGCGTTATGTGTGAAATAGGAAATCAGTGCATAGATCAACCCCAGCACACTCAGCAAAGAAAGCAACAGTCCCAGATTAGAGATTAGCTTGAGCGGCTTCACGCTGAAAGAGGTGATTCCCTCCAATGCAAAGGCGAGCATTTTTTTCAGCGGGTATTTGGATTCTCCTGCAAAGCGTTCGTGACGGTCATAATAAACATAGTCGCTGCGGTAGCCAATTAACGGCACAATGCCGCGCAGAAACAGATTGACTTCACGATATTCCAGCAGCCCTTCCAGTGCCCGGCGGCTCATCAGGCGGTAGTCAGCATGATTGAATACAATATCTACCCCGAGGAATTTCATGAATTTATAAAAGCCTTCTGCGGTGGTGCGTTTAAAAAAGGTATCTGTATCGCGCTTATTGCGAACGCCATACACGACATCACAGCCCTCCACAAATTTCTGCACAAACTGGTCAATCGCATCTACGTCATCCTGCAAATCGGCATCCAGACTGATTGCACAGTCACAATCAGCCGAAGCAGTTGTCAATCCGGCCAGCAGCGCGTTCTGATGGCCGCGGTTATGCGCCAGTTTTACCCCGCGAACCAGGGAATCTGCACGGTGGTACTCTTCAATCAGCTGCCATGTTTTATCGCGGCTTCCGTCATCCACATATAAAATGCGGCTTTTTTCGTCTGCAAGCCCTGTCTGCATCATGGTGCGCATTTTTTCGGTTAAGCGGCGGTTGGTTTCAGGAAGAACTGCTTCTTCGTTATAGCAGGGAATTACCAGATAAACAACAGGCATTGTAAACTCCTTTCCGGGCTTTGCCCGCAACCGGCCGCAGCCGGAAATATTCATTCATTCTTTTCCTGAACAGAATCTTCAGCTTTATCCATATCCGAGCGATGCAGCGGCTGTGGAAGCGGTATATGGATTCCTGTCTTTTCTTCCAATGTTTGCAGGGGTTCCGAATGGATTACCGGGCGCACCACCTGCTTTTTGCGGCTGCTCAACATCCGCATAATCATAACATACAATACCAGAAGAATTATGCAGACGCCAGACACCATCAATCCGGCAGTAAGGCCTGGGGTATGGTAGGTAAACCGGATATCAGCTGTTCCGGCAGGAACCTTCACCGCCATAAAGCCCACATTCGCCTTTACGATTTCTGCAGGTTCTCCATTGACTTCGGCGCTCCAGCCACTTTCCCACGGGACACTGAAGAATACCAGCCTTTCTTCCTCCCCCTCAGAAACCGCAGAGAATCCCTCATTATCATAAGAGAAAGATGTGCAGGCAGTTGCCCTGCGCGCTGTACAGTCTTCCAGATAAGCCTCTTCGGTATAAGGTAAGCTGCCGGCATTTTCTATTTTCGAAATGCAATCGGTGTATTGATCTATCTGATTGTCTTCCAGTACCAACGCTTTGAGCAGCAGCAATTCGCGCTCACTTTCACTCAATTCGTTATACTGGCTCCGGCTGACACAATAGTCATAAGAAAAGCCCATGGGAATGTAATATTCATTCTCCCAGATATCATACCCATTCTGGTTTTCATAGAACGTCCAACCGGGCATCTGCGGGTTATCGCGTAAAGTACCGCCAAAATACTCGCTGTCATGGGCATCATCAAACAGCCACCGGCACGAAAGCAGCCCGCGCAGTGCATAATGTTCCACTTCTGGGCGGGAACCCACATCACGGGTTACGCCGACACTGGGGTAAAATTCCATGATGGAACCCGGTACAATACTGTGAAATGCCTGAATGTTCGGAATCTGCCAGAACATCCCGGCATTATCCAACGCATCATAAAAGTCAGACCGGCAGGTCTCCAGCCCACCCGGCACGTCAACATCTTCCCCGCCATTGAGGCAATAAGGCAGTATAAAATCATGTGCATTTTCAGTCTGGGTTTTTCCCAGCGCAAGGACAAACATGGAATACAGCACACACACACACACAAGACATCCGGTGACTGCACGCCGGAACAGGCGGGGATTGCGGCGCTGGAAGCGGAACACCACCGAGAGAATCGCAAGACACAACAGCGAAATCGCTACATAGGCCCAGAAACGGCTCGGGTATTCCTCCAGGCCAAAGCGCGTTACCGAAACATTATTTTCTGTCTCTGTATGCGGCATCAACCCAATAGAAAGCCCAATTGCCAACACAATCACAGTGTTCCAGACTATTGCCCGCTTCCAATCCACCCGGCTGGATTCCAGTGAAAGAACAGTTGCGAGCGAAGTCATCAGGGTAATCATATAAAACCAGCGTGCATAATAGGAAGAGTTAAACAGCTGAAAGGCCGAATTTAAAATCGGCACCATAGCCATCAAAAAACAAAGAGCCAAAATCCGCTTTACCCAGTGGCGGCGGCGCATCTGAAGCCAGGCGATAACGCCCGTCATACCAAACAGCGGCAGCCACGCGCCCAAAGATGCCCATTTGGAACCGGAATCCGGGGTAAAGTTGGGACGCGCCGGGATATCCGGCGGGAAGAAGAAGCATTGAATGATATGAAGATAGCGCTGGTTGCGGTCATAAAGAAGCGCATTCCAGCCCTCGGGCGGGTTATTCACGCGCGGATTTTGCAGCACTGTCAGAACAGATGGTATCAGCAAAGCACAGGCCATGCCTACACCCAGCACTGCTTCCAATGCCAGCAAAAAGAAATCCCGCAGGCTGATGCGCCAGCTTCCCGCAAACATCCGCACAAACCAGTAAATCACGCAGAACACAACCTGTCCCACAAAGAAATAGTAGTTTACAAAACAGCAGGCAAAAGCCGCTACCGCAAATACGCCGCGGCGGCGGTTTTCCATGTACTCATCCATTGCAGCGAGAAGAAGCGGGAAGAAAATAATCGCCTCGTGAAAATGATTAAAAAAGACATTATAGACAGAAAAACCGGAAAAAGCATACAGCAATCCGCCGACCAACGCCCAATGCTCCCGGCGCACATACCGGCGCAGATATACAAAGCCGGAAAACGATGCACAGGCAAATTTCAGCACCAGCAGAGGGCCCATCAAATACGGTACCGCTTCACTGGGAAAAGGAATGGTCAGCCAGAAAAACGGGCTGCCTAACAGATAAAAGGTATAAGAGCCAATAAAGTTTGCCCCCAAATCGGTCGTCCAGCTCCAGCCTATATTCCCCTCGCGGATTGCATCATGGCACATCTGATAAAACGGTACCTGTTGTACATTAAAATCGCCATAATAAAGGAAATGGCCATTATCGACAATCAGAAAGGGCAGGAATACCAGAAAAGAAAGCCCCAACCCATAAAAAAAAGATTTCAGATAATAATTGGAACGCCACCCAAGTACGCGTTTTTCCATCAAATTTTGCAGATTTTCCAAAAAATACGCCCCCTATACCTGCACGAATCTTCATCTGCCGGAGATTGTTTTTTATTATAGCATATTTCGTACAGCTTTGTCACAAAAATCATGTAAAGTTTGGTAAATTTCTATTTTGCATGTGTTTATGCTTTCTGGTTGACTTTTGTTGTCTGACAATATATAATGTGATTATACAACTTCGGAAAATAAAAAGGAGGAATTCTCTTTGAATAGCGATGCAGTAACCAAAGGTGTAAAAAGTGCTACCCATCGCGCGCTTTTTAACGCATTGGGATATACCAAAGAAGAAATTGAGCGTCCGCTGGTAGGTATTGTCAGCTCACAGAATGATATTGTTCCCGGCCATATGAACCTGGATAAAATTGTAGAGGCTGTCAAGATGGGAGTTGCCATGGCCGGCGGCACACCGGTCGTATTTCCCGCCATTGCCGTATGCGACGGCCTTGCTATGGGACATCAGGGGATGAAATATTCTCTGGTAACCCGCGACTTGATTGCAGACTCCACCGAGGCCATGACCATGGCACATGCACTGGATGCCCTGGTGATGGTGCCCAACTGCGACAAAAATGTCCCCGGCCTGCTGATGGCCGCGGCACGCCTGAATGTTCCCACTATTTTTGTCAGCGGCGGCCCCATGTTGGCCGGTACGGTAGACGGCTGCAAGGTGAGCTTTTCCAGCATTTCTGAGGCAGTAGGCGCTTATAATGCAGGAAAAATTGACGATGCCAAGCTGCTGGAATTCGAGAACAAGACCTGCCCCACCTGCGGTTCCTGCTCTGGTATGTATACCGCCAACTCGATGAACTGCCTGACCGAAGTGTTGGGCATGGGACTGCCCGGAAACGGTACCATTCCCGCAGTTTATTCTGAGCGTATCCGTCTTGCAAAGCACGCCGGTATGCAGATTATGGAACTGATTAAAAAGGATATCCGTCCCCGCGACATTATGACCGAGGGAGCATTCCGCAATGCTCTTACCATGGATATGGCACTGGGATGCAGCACGAACAGCATGCTGCACCTTCCCGCCATTGCACATGAAGCAGGCATTGAACTGAATGTGGATATTGCCAACGCCATCAGCGATAAAACCCCCAACCTGTGCCATCTGGCTCCGGCCGGCCCGCACCACATGGAAGACCTGAACGAAGCCGGCGGTGTTTATGCGGTCATGAAGGAAATCAGCAAGCTGGGTCTGCTGAATCTTGACCTGATTACCTGCACCGGCAAAACAGTGGGCGAAAACATTGCAAACAGCGTAAACAAAAATCCGGAGGTTATCCGTCCTGTAGAAAACCCCTACAGCACTACCGGCGGTATTGCTGTACTGCGCGGCAATCTGGCACCCGATTCCTGCGTGGTCAAGCGCTCTGCGGTTGCGCCCGAAATGCTGTGCCATTCCGGCCCTGCCCGCGTGTTTGATTGTGAAGAAGATGCATTGTCTGCTATCAATGGCGGAAAAATTGTTCCCGGCGACGTCGTTGTCATCCGGTATGAAGGCCCGAAGGGCGGCCCCGGTATGCGTGAAATGCTGAACCCCACTTCAGCCATTGTGGGGCGCGGCCTTGGCAGTACCGTTGCACTGATTACAGACGGCCGTTTCTCCGGTGCAACCCGCGGCGCTGCAATCGGTCACGTTTCTCCCGAAGCAGCTGTAGGCGGCCCCATCGCCTTGGTGGAAGAAGGCGACACGATTTCCATCGATATTATGGCCAACACCATTCAGCTGGAAGTTTCTGACGAAGAGCTGGAAAAGCGCAAGGCTGCATGGAAACCCCGTCAGCCGAAAATTACCACCGGTTATCTGGCACGATATGCAGCGCTGGTAACCTCCGGTAACAGAGGCGCAATTTTGGAAGCAAAATAATAATTTGAACATAGCACAGACTTCTTAAAAAAGAGGGCGTTTCTCGCAGGATTTACGAGAAACGCCCTTTTTGTTATTGAAAATTATTATACGCGATTGATTTCGTACTGTGCTGCTGCATAGTCGCCCTTCATCAGCGGAATCAGCAGGCCAGCTTTCATCAGAGAAGCACCGCTGTATACACCGCAGCTTTCTTCTCTCACGACAGCATTCAGGCTGTTCGGCTTTACTTCATAACGTGCCTCGGGGTCCAACCCGCGCAGCCGGATGACAAACGGAACGGGGCAAACTTCCATTTTTACCTGTACCACATTCAGCAGTGCACGGCTCTGGTCAGGGGCGGTAAACTGCCATGCAGTATAGTTATGGTTGGCAAACGGGTCAGACAGGCGGTAATAATCGCCGTCCGAAATCAGCTCATACACGCGCTTGCAGTCTTCCACCTGCTGACGGATGATGTCTTTTTCTTCTGCCGACATCTTGTTGATATCCAGCTCGTAGCCAAAAGTGCCGGACATGGCGACAATGCCGCGCGTTGCCATGGGGGTACTGCGGCCGGTCTGATGGTTCGGCACCGCAGAGACATGAGAGCCAACGGCTGAAATCGGATAACCGAACGAAGTACCGTACTGGATAGACAGGCGCTCGATTGCGTCAGTGTCATCACTGCACCAGATTTGCGGGGTGTAGTAGAGCATACCCGCGTCAAAACGTCCGCCACCGCCGGAGCAGCCTTCAAACAGCACGTGCGGGAAAGCAGAGGTCAGGCGCTCCATCAGGTCATACACGCCCAGAATATAGCGGTGATATACTTCACCCTGACGTTCTGCCGGGAGCGCACCGCTGTAGATATTGCTGATATGTCGGTTCATATCCCATTTGACATATTCCAGGTTAGCGCTGGAAAGAACGGCGCTGATGGTCTCAAACAGATACTCCCGTACATCCTGACGGCTCATATCCAATACGAACTGGTGGCGGCTGCGCACACCTGCACGTCCGGGGCCGCGCAGGCACCATTCGGGATGTGCACGGTACAGGTCGCTGTCTTCGCTGATCATTTCCGGTTCAAACCAGATACCCAGCTTCATGCCCAGGGAGTTGACGCGGCGGCACAGGCTGTCCAGTCCACCATGCAGCTTGTTGGTATTGACAAACCAGTCTCCAAGGCCAGTGGTATCGTCTTCGCGCTTGCCAAACCATCCGTCATCCATTACCAGCAGCTCAATTCCCAGCTTGGAGGCATCTTCTGCAATTTTTACCAGCTTGTCATCGTCGAAACCGAAATAAGTCGCTTCCCAGTTGTTGATGAGAATGGGGCGGCGCGCGGTCTTATATTCCCCTCGGCACAGGTTGTTGCGATACAAACGATGATACCGGCGGGACAGCTCTCCCAACCCATCACCACTGTAAATCATGGCAACTTCGGGGGTGGTGAAACATTCGCCCTGTTCCAGCACCCAGCGGAAGGCGTGCGGATGAATGCCCATCGTCAGGCGCGTCTGCCAAAGCTGATCATATTCACATTCCGCGATAAAGTTTCCGCTGTAGATCAATGACATGCCCCAACATTCGCCAGCGGTTTCGGTTGCATCATGATCACAAAGAATCATGAAGGGGTTCTGCTGGTGGCTCGAAGCGCCGCGCAAACTGTCAGAAACAATCTTGCCATGGCGCACAGGGGTGCGTTCCACAGCGCGCTCAAAGCAATGACGGCCCCAGAATGTGATGACGTCATACTCGCCGTGTGTGAAGTCCAGGCAGGCAGAAAGTGCCTTTTCCAGCTCTACACGGCCGGAAGTCCCATTTTCAATCACAGCATAACGGGTAATCGCGTCGCGGGATTCAAACACAGTATAAACCAGTGTGACAGCCAGGCCGGAAACAGGGTCAGCCAGCCGGATTCTGAGCGTCTCTGCTTCGCCGCCGTTATCATAGACATGGGGCAGGCCATCGGGCGCAGCAGCACCGTTTTCGATGGTGTGAGAAACATAACGAAGATCCGCCTCACGGGTTCCGTCCGGGTTCACAGGAATCAGGCAGGAAGAGCGATAATCGCTGCAGCCAAACATGGAATACTCCATTGGCTGTACATCGATGGAAAAGCTGCGGTCATACCCGGCCTCATTGGGATTCCCGGAAAAAGAGCGGTCAAGCGGGAAGAACAGGCGGGAAAGATCATCACCTTCCGCAAGCCTTGCACCATAATACAGATGAATCAGATAACCATATGGCCCTACTTTCATCTGATAGGTAGTGTTTTGCGTGTGGAGCGTAAAGAGGGAGTTTTCGCTGCAAAACTGGATAGACATTTTGAAATTCCTCCTTCAGAAATAAATGTGAACGGGCCTATCGCCCGTGAAATCGCAGCAAAAGAGGGAGATCCCCTTTTTGAGGATTTCCCCCCTCCACTGCGTTTTTTCTGGTTGGAAAGAGCAGCAGTCTTACTTGTTTCCAAAGGCTGCCTGCTGATTGTTCGGGCTGGCGCGCTTTTCAAGATTGGGCAGACGGCGCTCCAGAGCGGCAAAAGAAATTTCCACGTCCTCGTGGACTTCGTCGGGACCAAAGGCACCGATGGTCACCATATCACAGGGACGCAGCGTATTCCAGACAAAATTCAGTCCTACAAAAGGCGTACAACGGCCAGCAGCCATGGATTTAATGGTCATGACCGGCTTTTTGGCATTGTGGATAATCGAAGCCACAGTTTCCACTTCTACCTGCATGAGGAAACCCATGCAGTTATAGATCTGGATATAGGTTTCGATATCATAGCCGTTCTGATCGGAGTAGGTGATAAGTTCGGGCATATGTGCCGAAAGGCCGGGAATCAGCCCAGCATCGCGGATCATACGGGTGTAATCATCCAAACGGGTGATCTCTGCTTTGTTTTTGTTTACCAGCTGCTCTGCGCTGGAATGATGAATCAGGCAGAAAGTCGAGCCGATCTCGGTGCTTTTTTTAATGGCGGCCTGTGCTTCACGGCGGCCTTCCGCGGTATCATCCACATTAAGGATAGGCGTATCGACGATAATAATTTTCTTCCCGGTTTTCTCTTCCGCATATCGGACAGCGTCTACCATATGCAGATGCTGGCTGAGCGGTCCCATCAGGGTGTCAACGCCGTACTGCAAGTAGGCTTCCAGTACCGGGAACATGCTTTCGGGAGTGGGATAGCGGTTGCAAATCATGCGGTCAGCAGCCGGTCCGGTATGGCTCCATCCCAACAGCCAGTTGGTTCCGATAATCATGCGCGAGAGCGAAACCCCCGCTACTTCTGTTCTGGGAAATTGCTTTTCCAATACAATGACCTCCTTGATAAATTGTTGCATTTATTTCCTGCTCTATCAGCAGGAACTTCCTCTTCCAAATTAATCATAGCACAGATATCTCTGAATTCCCAGTAAAAAACGAGCAAAAACATGGAG
>DVIY01000180.1 GCA_018710915.1 Candidatus Gallacutalibacter pullistercoris | reverse complement strand
CGAGAAACTTTTATTCTTTTATTAGAACAGCAGATGAATTCTCTTCATACAGAAAAAGCGGACATTTTCCGAAAAGGTTTCCAGTTGGGGGCCAAACTGAATTTTTTATAAAGGAGGAAATAGCATGCTTCTTCCACAGGCTTTTCTCAGCCGAATGCAAACCATGCTGGGCGATGAATATCCCCAATTTCTTGCCGCCTATGACCAGCCTCATTTTCGGGGTGTGCGAATGAACCCCTTAAAATGCGAAAAAGAGACAATAGAGGCATCCATGGAGGATTTGAAGCCGTCACCTTTTTCATCCTTGTGTTTTTATACTCAAATAGAAAAGGTAGGCAGCCTTCCGCTGCACCACGCTGGCGCCTTCTACTCACAGGAGCCGTCGGCCTCTTCTGCGGTAACAGTGCTTGCGCCACGGCCCGGGGAAAAGGTGCTGGATTTGTGCGCCGCACCAGGTGGGAAATCCACCCAGATTGCTGCTTGTCTCATGGGGGAAGGGCTTTTGTGGAGCAACGAAATCGTCAAAAATCGCGCCCAGATTCTTCTCTCGAATATGGAGCGCATGGGCGTGAAAAATGCAGTAGTGTCCTCCTGCCATCCGGAAATCCTGTGCAGCCGTCTAGTTGGATTCTTTGATAAGGTGTTGGTGGACGCGCCCTGTTCAGGAGAAGGCATGTTCCGCCGCGATGAACAGGCCATTAAAGAATGGAGCCCCGAACACGTAAAAGCCTGTGCCGACCGGCAGCTGGCAATCCTCCATTCTGCAAAACAGGCCGTCAAAGAAGGCGGTGTGCTGGTTTATTCCACCTGCACTTTTTCTCCCGAAGAAAACGAAGGTGTTATTCGGAGGTTCCTCGAAGAAGAACCGGGATTTATATTGGAAAACCCCGGCGTTCCTTTTGGCAGAAAAGCAGAAAATATGGATGCTGTTCGGATTTATCCTATGGATGGGGGAGAAGGACATTTTGCAGCCCGTCTCCGGCGAATTTCTGAAAGTCCCGAAACACCCGTTTCTATCAGGCTGCCGGCCGAAAAGGGGGAAGATTTCAAACTGGCAAGAGAGCTCTTGCAGAAGATTTTTCGTCAATCGCCTGAAAATTCCCTTATGCAGGCAGGAACCCGATTGTATTTGCTGCCGGAAGGGTTACCGGATTTATCCGGACTTGGTGTGCTCCGAGCCGGCGTAGAAGTGGGAGAAGTCAAAGGCAAACGAATGGAGCCTGCTCACGGGCTGTTTATGGCGGCCCGGCCGGAAGCTTTGCAATACAGTGTGTTTTTTTCCTCAAACAGCTCTGAAATCGCCGCGTTCCTGCGAGGGGAAGAACTAGGCGTGGAGTTTGACGCACCAAACGGCAGTTATGTGGGCGTTTGTGTAGACAACGTAACAGTGGGATATGGAAAATATTCTTCCGGCCGTCTGAAAAACCATTATCCTAAAGGACTGCGCAATAAAAAATAAACGAAAGGGTTGTCATCATGAAAATCTGTCAGAACCTTTCACAGGAAGCATGTCAGGAAATGCTTTCAATTTATAATAGTTGTTTTGAGCATATTCAGACAACCGAAAAAATTTTTATAGAGAGACTGGCCCTTCATCGGGGGGCACAGGTGGTATTGGCGCAAAAAGATTTCTCTATTTCGGGATTTTGTGTGGTATATCAGGACGTACTTTTGATGCTGTGTGTTCGCGAAGAGTTGCGCGGGCAGGGAATCGGCTCGCAACTGTTAGCAGAAGCTGAAAATCTGATTCAGAAAGCTGGCTGGAAAAAGATTGTACTTGGAAGTAAAAGCGGGACTTATCTGACACCCGGTGTGCCGATGGATTCCAAAAGTAATGCTTCTGCTTGGTTTGAAAAGCGCGGATACTGCTATCAGTGGACAAGTTACGATATGATGGTGGATTTTTCAGAGACAGATTATTTCCATTTTGAACCTATAGAAGGTTTTCTGATTCGAAGCCGTCATCAGGACAACGCATCAGAAATTTTTTCCAGTGCAGCATGTGCAGAAAATACTGTTCAGGGCTGGGGAGAATTTTATCTTTCTGCTGACCGTTCTGCGGCTATAGCAATTGAGCTCTCCAGTGGAAAAATAGCGGGTGTTATCCTGCTCGATACAAATTCCGGATGCCTGTATGACAAATCATTGCCGAAAATGGGAAGCTTTTCCTGTATTGCCGTTCCGAAAGAATTTCGACATCATGGTGTTGGGCGTGCATTATGTTGTTTTGCCATGCAGCGTATGCAAAAGGCCGGGCTGCGGGGTTGTTTTATCGGGTACACCTATTTGGAAGACTGGTATGGAAAGATAGGGGCTAAAAAACAGACGGAATACTGGATGGGTGAAAAAAGAATGTGAGGAGGAGCTGTGATGACAAATCGGGAGATTTTACAAATTGCAATGGAACAGTCTGCGATTGACAGTCACTGCCAGGTTGACGATTTTTTGTCAGAAAAGAGCACGGTCGTGATTTCTGAGCCAAACCCGAAGGCAAGAAAATACCTGGAACTGCCTTTTTTCTGTGACCTGACTTTTTACGGGAATCAGATTGTCGCCTCGGTTGCTCCGGAGATTCGGGAAGAAGTAGAAACCTACCTTGCGAAATTCCCGCCGGAACATTGTTTTGAAACACCCAATATGCATGTATTGGAACAGATTTTGCAGAAATACGGTCATAAGGTTTGCTTTATGGCAGAATACTTTCTGCCTGATATGAATCTTTTACGGCCGCTGCCATGCAGCTATGAGCTTCGTGTGTTATTCCCCCAAGATTTTGCAGGATGCTATCTGCCACAGTGGAGCAATGCCCTTTGTGAAAAGAGGAAACATTTGGATGTGCTGGCAGTAGGAGCCTTTGATGGTGAAAAGCTGATTGGGCTGGCTGGATGTTCGGCAGATTGTGATACGATGTGGCAAATCGGTGTAGATGTTTTACCGGAACACCGGCGTCAGGGAATCGCGTCTGCCATTACGAGCCGCCTTGCACTGGAAATTGTAGAGCGGGGGAAAGTCCCTTTTTATTGTTGTGCCTGGTCTAACCTTCGTTCATCCAGGAATGCAGTCAAAAGTGGATTTCGGCCTGCGTGGGTGCAGCTTACTGCAAAGGCAAAAGAACAGGTGGAAGTAATGAATCAATAAATCGGAGTAAAACATGCTGCTTTCTTGTCTGACAACTTGAAATTTGCAGAAAAGAGTGTTATAATAAAGCAAAATGAATTTGCAGGATTTTCTTTTGGTTCCTGCAAAAGCGGATTCCATCGTGAATCCACTATAAATTAGTGAAAGAAGGGCATTTCCATGCAGGAAATTCGCGTTGAGCTCACCCAAACTCCCAAAGCAAAGCCTACCGATGAAACTAAACTCGGTTTCGGCACTATTTTTACCGACCATATGCTCCTCATGAACTATGATGAGGGAGAAGGCTGGCATGATGCCAGAATCGTACCGTATCAGGATATTTCCCTGAGCCCTGCCGCTATGTGTCTGCATTATGGTCAGTCTGTATTTGAGGGAATGAAGGCATATCGCGCTGTCGATGGTCGTATTCTGTTGTTCCGCCCTGACCGCAACATGGCTCGACTGAATGTTTCCAACGACCGCCTGTGCATCCCGCTTATTGACGAGGAGTTTTGCACCAAGGCAATCGCCAAGCTGGTTTCTGTTGATAAAGACTGGATTCCCCATTCTGAAGGAACCTCCCTGTATATCCGTCCTTTCATCATCGGTATCGATCCTCATGTAGGTGTACATCCTGCTAAGCATCTCCTGTTTATCGTAATCCTCAGCCCGGTAGGTGCTTATTATCCCGAAGGACTGAACCCGGTGAAGATTTATGTTGAGAAAAATTATGTTCGCGCTGTCCGCGGTGGTATGGGCTATACCAAGACTGCGGGTAACTATGCTGCTTCTCTGAAAGCTCAGGATGAAGCTGAAAAGCAGAAGTATACCCAGGTTCTGTGGCTGGATGGTATTGAGCGCAAATATATCGAAGAAGTTGGCACCATGAATGTCTTCTTCAAGATTGACGGAGAAATCGTGACTCCCGCTCTTCAAGGCTCCATTCTCTCCGGCGTGACCCGCATGTCCTGCATCGATATCCTGCGTTCCTGGGGCATGAAAGTCACCGAGCGAGCAATTTCCATTGATGAACTGGCTGAAGCTGCCAAAGCGGGCAAGCTGGAAGAAGCTTTCGGCAGCGGTACTGCTGCTGTGATTTCTCCCATTGGCGAGCTCAAGTGGGGCGACGACATTATGATGATCAATAATGGAGAAATCGGGCCGGTTTCTCAGAAGCTGTATGATACCCTCACCGGTATTCAGTGGGGCAAACTGCCGGATACCTTTGGCTGGACTTATGAAGTAAAATAAGGCTCTTGCCTATAAAAAACCGCACTGTGCTTATCAAAGACACAGTGCGGTTTTGTTTTTGTTTAAACGAAACTATGATGCCAGGCAAGAATCAAAATAAAAAACTGCACAAGATTTAAAATGACCAGTGATAAAGCAATTTTGATATCTGCCGGATAAGTATTTTCACGATTTTTCCAAAGGGCTCCAAAAAATAGACTGAGCAGAATCGTAACACCCGGTATCAACAGAAGTTCAAACTTGCTGCCATAGCGGTCAATTTTCCAGCTGGAATCATAATGAATTGGAATAATGTCTGGCAGGAAGAGCAGAGAGAATAACGTGATTACTACAGAAAAGATCGGCAGGCCGATAAGCCATTGAC
>DVIY01000179.1 GCA_018710915.1 Candidatus Gallacutalibacter pullistercoris | reverse complement strand
ATTTGCTATGAAAAAGAAAGTCCTTTTGTTGGGTGATTCCATTCGAATGGGGTATGATGAATATGTAAAGGAGCTTTTGCAGGAAGACTGCGAAGTTTATTATGACGATGAAGATAACGGGCGTTTTGCTGCCTATACATTGTGGCAGGCAAACCAGTTAATTCGTCAGTACGGCCCCTTTGATCTGGTGCACTGGAATAACGGTTACTGGGACATGAATATCGAGGCACCCATGACAGAGGCCATTCACCCGCTGGATGAATACCTGCATTTTTTGAAAAGAATTCTCGAATTGATGCGCAAAGACGGCGCAAAGGTGGTTTTTGCCACCACTTTGCCCATGCTGCTGGAAGGGGAGATGGATTCTCCCGAAGGACGCCAGTTTGCCTATGACGACAATACCGTTTGCCGTTACAATGCAGCAGCGCGCAGCCTGTTGGAAGGAGAGGGCGTCAGGATTAACGACTTGTACGCATTGTGCAAACAGCATCCCACCCTGTATAAATGCCCCGACCGTCTGCATTTGACCGAAGAGGGCAGCCGTAAATGTGCCGAGCAGGTGGCTGCGGTAATTCGCGAGGAACTGGGGCTCTGATTTGAAAAGCAATCAACATTAATGGGAGGTTTTTTCGATGGGAATTATCAAAACTGCTTTTAACGCGCTGGGCGGCACCTTGGCCGACCAGTGGCTGGAAACCATAGAGCCCTTTGACATGGGCGATAATACCGTGATGACCTGCGGTGTTTCAGTGCGCCGTGATGATAAACGCAACGGTAACCGCAGGGGAAGCCAGAACGTGATTTCCGATGGTTCGGTGATCCACGTGTATCCCAACCAGTTTATGATGCTCATTGACGGCGGCAAAATCGTGGACTATACCGCCGAAGAGGGTTATTATAAAGTCAGTAATTCTTCTGCACCGTCTCTTTTTAATGGTTCGCTGGGAGATTCCGTACAGGATTTCTTTGAGCGTGTTAAGTTTGGCGGCGCAACCCCGACTGCACAAAAGGTGTACTATATCAATTTGCAGGAAATCAAAGGGATCAAATTCGGTACCCGCAATCCCATTAACTACTTTGATAATATGTATAATGCCGAACTGTTCCTGCGGGCGCACGGTACCTATTCTATCCGCATTACCGACCCTCTGCGCTTCTACTATGAAGCTGTTCCGCGCAACAAAGAGATTGTGGACATCAAAGATATCAACGAGCAGTATCTCTCTGAATTCCTTGATGCTCTCCAGTCCGCCATCAATCAGATGTCGGCTGACGGTATCCGTATTTCTTTTGTGGCTTCGAAAAGCCGTGAACTCAGCCGGTACATGGCTGATATTCTGGACGCAGATTGGAAAAAAGACCGCGGTATGGAAATCCAGTCGGTGGGTCTGGCCAGTATTTCGTATGATGAAGAGTCCAAAAAGCTTATCAACATGCGCAACCAGGGCGCTATGCTCAGCGACGCCGCTGTACGGGAAGGATATGTACAGGGAGCCATGGCTCGCGGAATTGAGGCAGCCGGTTCCAACGCAAACGGTGCAGCAGCTGGATTTATGGGAATTGGTATGGGTATGAATACCGGTGCCGGTATGGCGGGAGCCTTCTCACAGACAAACCAGCAGCAAATCCAGGCGCAGCAGGCAGCCGCTCAGCAGCAGGTTGCATCACAGGCAGGCGGCTGGACATGTTCCTGCGGTGCAAAGAATCCCGACACAGCTAAGTTCTGCGCCCAGTGCGGCAGCAAAAAGCCGGAAGTTGCCGGGGAATGGGTGTGCCCGGAGTGCGGCACCAAAAATGCCGGAAAATTTTGTATGAATTGCGGCAAGCCCCGTCCGGCAGCTGGAAAATTCCACTGCAACAAATGCGGGTTTGAAACCGACAATGCTGCCGGGATGAAGTTCTGTCCGGAATGTGGCGACCCGATTACCAGCGAGGATTTTCGATAAGGAACAGGAAATCAAACAGAAGGGAAACAGAAAATGTCTGTCGTATCATTTAAATGTAAAAACTGCGGCGGAGAGCTCCTTTTTGACCCGGATACGCAAAAATTCCACTGTGAATATTGCGATAGCTATTTTACACGGGAAGAAGTGGGCGAAGAGCCGCAGGAAACCACAGAAGAACCGGCCGCTGCAACGGAAACCGAACCCCAGCCGGAAGGCGACGAATTTTATGACAATGTGGTCGAGTACATCTGCCCCAGCTGCGGAGCACAAGTGATTGCAGAGGCTTCGACTGCCGCAACCTGGTGCTATTACTGTCACAACCCGGTGGTGCTTTCTCCCCGGCTTTCCAATGAACTGAAACCTGATAAAGTGATTCCGTTTGTACTGGATAAAGAGAGCGCGGCGAAAGCTTTTGACGACTGGAAAAAGAAAAAGTGGTTTTTAAAACCCGGCTTTTCTCAGGAGGCACGGCTGGAAAAAATGGCGGGTGTGTATTATCCCTATTGGAAGCTGGACTGCACTGCGCATGGCTATCTGCGCGCCCATGCAGAGAAAATCCGCATTTGGCGCAATGGAAATACAGAATATACTGAGACCAGTGTTTATCAGGTCATGCGTGAAGGCGAGGTAGATTTGGATAATATCACCTTTACTGCAATCAATCGGGAAGATATCGACCTGACGCAAGGGGTGTATCC
>DVIY01000178.1 GCA_018710915.1 Candidatus Gallacutalibacter pullistercoris | reverse complement strand
TGGCACAAGAACGACAGGCCCGTTACGATTCCGCCATTCGTGAGGCCGAAGGAGATATTATGGCGGGAAAGGAGGTGATAAACCGGGAGATCAACGGTAAATCTCTCATTATGCAGCTCTTTCGGGAGCATGAAATTCCTGTTCCTCTCAAAACACAGGGCTGGATCATCAATTCGCTTCACAGCATCCGGTATGAACCCCAAAACGGAGAATGGCACTATCGTTACTTCAAAGGCAGCCGGGACAGCACCAAAATGTTTGACCTGCTTTCCAAACTGTCCGCTGCGATTCAGACCCGACAGCAGTTTGAAGAACATGGGGCGTCCCCGCCGGACAGCCCTGTATTGGACTGTGAGGAAGAACAGGATATGGAACTGTAAATCTGGTTTTTGAAAGGAGCCAATATGAAAAAAGCAATTTTGAGCGTATCCGCTGCCGCCGCCATGATTGGCGGCCTTTTCTATTTTGGCTGGTATCGCAACCGCCACGGCGCCAACTAAGCGAATCGACCTGTCTGGAGGGAGGTGAAGCGATATGCCGATGACAGCGACAATGGCGCCCTACACCCTTTTCATACTGGATGATGATACCCCTCTGAACCCTCGTGAGGATCACGACTGCCTGGGAAAAATGGTCTGCTGGCATAGCAGATACAGCCTGGGCGAGAAGCACGATTATGATGAGCCAAGCGATTTCCTGCGGAACCTGCTATTTTCTGAATACTCCAGCGGCCATGACCGGAACAATCCGGTTTTCGCGTTCCTCAAATCCGGCAAGGCAAAGGATGCCCGCCTGGAATACAACCGCTCCACACGGGAGTGGGAATTGCGTGAGAATCAGCACTGGAGTTCAGACAGCGATTGGTATGTGTCCTCCAGCTATGCGGCCTCGTTGAAAGATGAAGTCCCGGACTGGTTTTTGGATGATTGCCTTTCTGCCCTCACCACCGGCGAACTGTTTTCGCTGGTGGAACAAATGGATGGAATGGTGATTCTTCCGCTTTACCTGTACGATCACAGCGGGATCACCATGAACACCTGCGGCTTTTCTTGCCCGTGGGATTCCGGTCAGGTTGGCTGGATCTACGCGGATAAAGCGATGATCGAGCAGGAACACGGGAAAATCACCCCTGAAATATTGGAGAAGGTTCGTCAAACGCTGGAAGCCGAAGTCAAGGAGTACGACTACTACCTGACCAACCAGTGCTATGGATTCCAGCTTTTCAAGGAAGATGTGGAGGTGGATAGCTGCTGGGGATTCCTGGGGGAAATCCGGGATGTTCAGGATGCTGTAAAGGAGCATCTGCCGGAGGACTGCAACCCGGCAATCGTTGAATCGCTCCAATTTCAGTATGAGGAACTGGACATCGACGAGTATTTGGAGCGATTGCAGGAAGAAACGGAGGAATTAGACTGTGAGCCTGGATAACACAGTGAATGTTTTCATCCTGTATGGCTGCACTTTGAGCAAGGAGCGAAGTTCCATGCGAATCGTGGCCGCCACTACGGATGAAGAAATGCTGCATACCATCATCGGCGCCCAAATCCTCGGCGGCACAATGGACTACCGGGGCTTCAGCAATATGAAGGGCTTTGAACAGTTCCGGGCGGCCTGCCGTGCCGGTGATGTTCAGTATAGCAATCTGGACTATGGCTTTGTGGAGCAGACGGAAAATCTGATGCTCCCGGACTGTGCAAAGGAGCCGCAGTTTGAGAAAGCATATCGGCTGCTGAACCTGTCCGACCATGAGTTCAATGCCATCCGCAATGGTTCTCTGGAGAGCCTGGGCGAAGATCGCACCCGTTTGATTCTGGATAAGGCGCTGTCATGGGCGGCACAGAACTATGCCGGATGGGACTTATACCGCCATTTGAGAGATGAACTCGGCATGAGCAACGAGGAAATCGGAAAAGCCGGATTTGACCTGGATGAGTTCTATGAGGTCGAAGCGGCGGACTCTGCGGAGTATGAAGTGGAGGCTGACTATGGCGAAGAACTTTAATTCTTCTGCTCTGCCGGAACATTGCTATGCAGTTCTTCCCGGTTCCGGGCAGCTCATAGAGGTCAGGCGCGGCGAAAAGGGCTACTATCCCTGTGCCTACTCCACCAGCGACCGTGAGTATAACAAGGTTCTGGCAAATTACTTCAATGCCCATGAGGGCATTTCAAAGGCACAGGCGGCAGCTATGTTGGCCGGTTCCATGTTTGGCTGGAATGTTCCTGCTGCCGATCCTGCCTGTTACGATGCAGAGGGCATCCCGATCCAACCGGGAGAAAAGAAAGCGCCCACCAGATCGCCGGAATATCAGTACGAGCAGGCAAAGCTCATCCGGCAGAACTACCAGCCCGGAACCAAGGTTGTGCTGGATGAAAAGATGGAAGATCCCTACCGTGAAATGCCTGCGGGACTGACCGGCATCGTAGATTCCGTTGACGATCTGGGGCAAATTCATTGCCATTGGGAGAATGGTTCTTCGCTGGCGCTTATTCCGGGCGTTGACCATTTTCATCAGGATATGACTCAGGAGCCTGTGATTGAGAGCAGCGAAGAACAGGAGCCTGATTTGGAATTGTGAGGTGATGTGATATGAGCAGAAGCGCCGCTGCGTATCAGAAATTTACCGAGGATGAGATTCGGAAGGCAAACAGCGTGGATATTCTGTCCCTGGCCCGTGGCTATGGATATGAGCCGGAAAAGGCAGGCCGCAAAGCTGTCCACATGAAGCACAGCGGCGGGCTTTACATCTTCCCCGAAAACAATCGCTTTTTCCAATGGACGGGTCCTGATGATGGAGTCAAAGGCGGCGCCATTGATTTTGTCATGCGGGAAGAAAACCTGTCCTTCCCCGAAGCGGTGGGCAAGCTGATCGGCAAGGAGTTCTCTCCATCCGTAAAGCAGGTGGTTCCCTATGAGAAAAAAGAACGGGAGCCGCTGGTGCTGCCCGAAAAGGCAGACAACATGAAGCGGGCCTATTGGTATCTGGTTTCTGTCCGAGGTATCAGCCCTAAAATCGTAAGCCACTTTATGAATCGGAAGATGATTTATCAGGAAAAGAAGTATGGCAACTGCGTGTTTGTAGGCTACGATGCGGAAGGAACCGCCCGGTACTGCTCCATGCGGGCGGCCAGAGATAACAGCTCCTTCAAAATGGATGCGACCGGCTCTGATAAAAGCTACCCCTTCTTCCACGAGGGCAAAACCGATCTGCTGATTGTCACCGAGGCGCCCATCGACCTGATGAGCCATGCTTCTATTGCCGCTGACTTTTATGGGCGTGACTGGATGCAAGATCACCGTATCTCTACCGGCTGCCTTTGGAATGGAGCCATTGACCGTTATCTGGAAGCCCATCCGCAGATCAAGCGGCTGGTGTTTGCAGTGGACAATGACTATCTGGCCCGTGACAAGAATGGGCAACTGCGAAATTGGGGGCAGCTTACAGCGGCAAAATGGATGAAGGCATACACCGAAAAGGGATATGCCTGCGCGGTTCATGTGCCGCATTTGAATGATTTTAACACCGACCTGGTGGAAATGCGGAAGGGGCGTTCTGTGGAGGATTTAGACCGTCAGCGTATGGCGGAGCTGGAAACCGCATTTGAACAGAGCGCCGAGGAAGAACCGGAACAAGGTATGGAGGTGTAAAATTGGCAAAAATCAAAACCTTTGAATTGGATCGCTGGAGTGAGCCGGATGAAAAGCGGCGTGTCCGGCACATCGGCATGGCCGACGCAAAAGAAACCTTTGACAGACTGCAAACGCACCTGGAACTGAAAGGTCTGCTCCCGGATGAGTATTTCCTGTTCTCCGATGAACTGACGGGCGAGCTGCCTGAATTTGACCAGGCGCTCTGTATTCCCAATTTTGGGGCCAGCGAAGGTATCTATCTGGACATTTCCCTGGCCTGCCGCGACAAAGATGGCAAGCGCTATTTTCAAAACTTTGCTACCGGCAAGACATTGGGAGAAACTGCGGACGACTATTACAGGATGTTCCGCATTGCTGCCGAATGTTCCCTGATGCTCAATGGCCGTGGAAATACCTATGAACAGAAAAAAGTGGACATCGTTCTGACCGAACAAGAGGCGGAAGCGGTGGGGACCGTGGTGGATATGGAACTCTGCGGCCACCATCCGCCGGAGGCCGAGGCAATTTTGAACTCTGCGCTGGAGAAGATCGACCGGATTGCCTTTGCAAAAGTCCAGACCATCACCTGTCACGGGAAAGACGATTACTCTCTCTGGTCTGCGGAAATCCCCAAAGATATGCTGCACTCCATCCTGCACGAAGCCTGCGAACGGGTTGGAACCCTGGATGAACTGATGGACGCAATGAACCCGAAGGACGGGTATGAAATGCGGCTGTTCATTCAGACACCGGGACGGCAGTTTGCGTTCTACCGTATCCCTGAACGGCTCTCCAATCTGGAGGACTACGCCAATGAGGGCTGCTCTGTCCGAGGAACAAAGGACGAAATCATGGCGGAGATTTTTACCGAGTGGGCGCCCGCCCAAGAAGATCTGGAAGATGACTTTGAACTGTGACAGCCCGCACTTTTCTTTTCATCTGTACCTGCCCGCCCCCCTGCGGGGGCGCCCCGCAACCGGAATCCGCAGGCCACGCCCTGCGGTTCTCGGTTAAGGCAGGAATAGCCGTCATACCTGACGGCGGGCTGACAGCTTGAAAGCCGTGCTTTCAACGGGGTTTTGAGGATTTCAAAGAGTATGATTTTTTGATTCTGGTGTGATTTTTGTCATACCGCACTTTGTATCCGTTCTACCCACCGATTCTAACCATCCTCTGCGTTAGAATGGTTAGAATGTGAAAAGCATTTTGTCAGAGCGCCGGATGAACCGGCGCCTTTTCTGCTGGAAGGGAGGATTGATTTGAAGGAATCGCCCATAAAAACAGAGCGCAAGACGCTCCATCTGCCGGAGGATACCATTCGGGCGCTCAATAAGCTGGCGGCCAGGAACGGGACGGACTTTTCCAAAGAAGTGCGCAGGGCGATTGACGAATATCTGGATTTGGAAACCACCGCCGAAAATATTGACATGATAAACGGGGTCATCCGGCAGGAACTCAGCGGGCAGCTCAAAGCCCTGGG
>DVIY01000177.1 GCA_018710915.1 Candidatus Gallacutalibacter pullistercoris | reverse complement strand
GATTGATTGGCCGATTCATATGCCTTGAAATACTTATTTCCGCTTCCTTGCTGAACGCTCTTATAGTCAGAACGTTGCTGATAGCTGAACCAACTATTGTTCAACAAAAAGAACTGCATAATTGTCCCAGTACCCTCCGAAGAAGATGCAAAATTCACTTTCCAAGGAGTCTCTACATACCGCGTACCACGATACTTTGCATCGTTAATATAACCCCATTGCTGTTCTTTTGGAACATTGAACAAAAAGAAATAATCATCATCATAGGAATACGCCGAAGCAAAAAGACCCATGGCAGACAAGCCAATAAGGCCTGCCAATATCCCGACTGCAGCCCGTTTCAATAACTTCATCAGGTGAACCTCCTTCCATTCAGAACAGAAAGCACAGTCACCGCTATCGGGAGGCGGTTCAATAAAAACCAGCTTTATTGAACCTCTTATCTACACTATAACACTTTGTTGTGTTTTTGTCAACAAAAATTAATCACAATATTAATAAATTTTATTGCTATAAATCATAAGTTTTTGTTCTCCCAGGGCTTGTCTACCGTCCCGGTGCAAAGTTCTGCGGATGTATTTTTCTTTTCATCGCATGGTCTCCTTCCTCAACCGGCTGTCATTTTTTCTTTCATTCCTATATTCGAAACACCCCACCAAATAGTTTCAAATTTTCTAAAAAATTTTTAAAACAAAAAAGCGCCGCCCATACAGGGCAGCGCCTCAAAATTAAAATTGTTTATAGGGCGACATAATCAGACATTCAAGACCCTTCTTCCAACCGTTCCAGATATTCCACCGGAACCATCGGGGTGAGCCACACCTGATTGACGGAAAGGAAAAACGCAAAGCCATCCCGCGCCATACGCCCCGAAGCAACCCGGTAAAGCACCGGTTTTCCATGGCGTGCGCCCACCTTTCGGGCCGTTTCTGTATCAGAAGAAAGATGCACGTACAAACGGCCTTTCGCCAAAAGCCCCTGCTGCTCAATGGACGCCACATATTTTTCGCCGGTGCCGTGAAACAGGTATTCCGGCGGCTCCTTTTGAGCCAGCTCCACGTCCACGGGGATGGAGTGCCCCTGGTTGGCGCGGATTCTGGCGCCGTCTTCGCTGAACGAATATCGCTGCTTATCGTCCGTGCGCACAATTTCTTCCAGCAACTCACGGGTGAGCGGGTGGGTTTTCGAGACGCCCTCAATCAGCGCATCTACGTCGGCCCAGCCGTGCTCGTCCAGCACAACACCCGCCTTTTCCGGGTGATGCCGCAAAATCATACTGATATAACGGCTTGTACGGGTTTTTGAATCTGTGTTTCGGTTCCTCATAGGGAATCCCTCCTCTTTTACTTGATTACCGCAGCCGGTACCCATGGTTCAGGGGGCCGCTCCCCTGTCCCAGATTCAGTCCGTCGGCGATTGCACCGGCTACATACTCTTTGGCTCTGGCTACGCTTTCTTCCAGCGGGAAGCCGAGCGCCAGATTGCTCGCAATGGCGCTCGAAAGCGTACAGCCGGTGCCGTGCGTGTTGGGGTTATCGATGTGCCGGCCGGAGAACCAGTGCGCTTTTCCCTCTGTGTACAGAAGGTCGTCAGCTATTCCCGCCAGATGGCCGCCTTTCAGCAGGATTGCGCCGCGGTACTGCTGGGCAATACTGGCCGCTGCCTGCTCCATCTCTTCCCTGCTGCGGATGCTTCTGCCGCTGAGCACCTCTGCTTCGGGAATGTTGGGGGTGATGATATCGGCCAGCGGCGCAAGCTCTGAAAGCAGTGTCCGGGCGGCGTCTTCTGCCAGCAACCGGCTGCCGCTGGTAGAGACCATCACCGGGTCAAGGACGATATTCTTCGGCTGGTATTGCCGCAGGGCAGCCGCAATGGTTTGAATCAGCGGCGCGCTGCTCACCATGCCGATTTTCACGGCATCGGGGAAAATATCGGTAAACACGCTGTCCAGCTGCATTTTCAAAAACTCCGGCGTGGATTCCAGCACCCCGGAAACACCGGTGGTATTCTGCGCGGTCAGGGCGGTGATGGCGCTCATGCCATACACCCCGTGGGCAGCCATGGTCTTGAGGTCTGCCTGAATTCCCGCGCCGCCGCTCGAATCGGAACCAGCGATAGTCAGGGCGGTTTTCATACCGTGCGTTCTGGGCAAAAAGATTTCCCGGGACAAAGCTTCCAGCTGCTCAGCAGCGGCGCGCGGGTCTTCTTTGGCAAAAATTGCGGAAATCGCCGCCGCGCCATATGCGCCGCAGCCTTTGAGCCGGGGCAGGTTGGTTTCGTTGATGCCGCCAATGGCCACCACGGGAAGTTTCACGGTGGAACAGATTTCTTTCAGCCCTTCGGGGGTCAGCGTCTGCACGCCGTCTTTGGTGGAAGAACCGAACACCGCGCCACAGCCCAGATAATCCGCGCCTGCCTCCTGCGCCGCCAGCGCTTCCCTCGGATTATGGGCGCTCACGCCGATAATTTTATCCGGCCCCAGCAACGCCCGCGCCTGTTCATAGGCCATGTCCTCCTGCCCGATATGCACGCCGTCTGCGCCCACTTCCAGCGCCAGCTGCGCGTCGTCGTTGATGATAAAAGGTACATCGAACCGGCGGCACAGCGAAAGCAATTCCCGCGCTTCGGCCAGCACCATTTCCCGGGAAAGGCTCTTTTCGCGCAGCTGCACCATGGTCACGCCTCCCAGCAGCGCCTGTTCTACCTGCTGCGCCAGCGTCTGGCCGGGCTTTAGCCAGCTGCGGTCGGTTATGGCATATAAACGGAGATCATTTCCGGTAAATTTCATACGATTCCCTCCAAAAGCAGCCCAGGCTGCTTATATATTCCATGACCAAAATTATACACGTTCCCTTTTCGCTTTGCAAGAAGAACCACGGCAGGCAATTTTTACGTGTACAGTTTTTGCCGCAAAAATCAAAACCACTAGTAAACTAGTGGTTTGCTCAGACCCCAGAGGGGTCAGTACATGCTGACCCCTGGAAGGGGTACCGAGAGTTTGTCATCGCATCACTACTACAGGCAGCCGCTAAAAGCGGCTGTTTTCTTTTGCCTACTTTCTCTTGCTACCCGTAAACGGGTCCATATACTCCTTGAGAGAAATTTGGTCACTTGCCAAATCTTCCTCCAACTGGTTTTGGATATACTCCTGGATCATCTTCGCATTCTTCCCTACTGTATCCACAAAGTATCCCCGGCACCAGAAATTCCTGCTCCTATATTTGTACTTCAAATTTGCGTGCCGATCGAAAATCATCAGTGCGCTTTTACTCTTGAGCGTCCCTACGAACTGTGCTATACTCATGTACGGTGGGATACTCACCAGCAGATGAAGGTGATCGGGGCATGCCTCTCCCTCGATGATCTCTACTTTCATCTCTTTGCACAGCTTTTTGATGATTTCGATGATATCTCGGCGTACCGCCTTGTAAATCACCTTCCGTCGGTACTTCGGCGCGAACACCACATGGTATTCACACCGGTAGCTGGAGTGTGCCGTGTGCTTTACTTCATTTTTCACTTGCCTAAAACCTCCTTGCTCTTTCGTGATGCGGTTGCCAAACCATCTCGATTGTAGCACGGAGGTTTTATTTGCCAAGGCTTTTTTATTTACCCCTGGTAGAACCAGGGGTTTTGTTAAGCCTGAAGGCAGCAATAAAGGCGCCACGGTGTTTTCCGTAGCGCCTCTTCGCTTGTATACAGATTTATTCTGCGTCAATGGTGGAAATGCCCAGCGTGATTTCTTCCAGAACATCCAGCAGCACCCGGACTGTATCCAGTGAGGTAAGGGTAGTGACGTTATTTTCTACCGCACAGCGGCGAATCGTCCAACCGTCGGAGAATCTCGGGTCGGAGCGCACGTCGCGGGTATTGATTACATACGTCACATAGCCCTGCCGGATGGAATCGAGGATATCGGTGGAGCCTTCGCGGATTTTCCGGCGCACACGGGTGCGGATGCCATGCCCTTTGAGGAAATTTGCGGTTCCCTGTGTGGCCTCGATGTTAAAGCCCAGACGGTAGAATCGGCGGATAAGCGGGAGCGCTTCTTCTTTGTCATCGTCTGCAATGGTTGCGAAGACAGTACCGTAGTTCTGCACCTTTACGCCGGAAGCTTGCAGGGCTTTATACAGTGCGCGGGTCAGCTTGCCGTCATAGCCAATCGCTTCGCCGGTCGATTTCATTTCGGGGGAAAGATAAGCATCCAGCCCTCGGAGCTTGGAGAAGGAGAAGGCCGGCGCCTTGACGTACCAGCGCTTCTTTTCGGCGGGATAGATCTCCGTAATCCCCTGCTGCCGCAGGCTCTCTCCCAAAATCACCCGGGTGGCGATATCTGCCAGCTGCCAGCCGGTTGCTTTGGACAAAAACGGAACGGTACGGGAAGAACGCGGGTTTACCTCGATAATCGAGACGTTTTCCTGCCGATCCACAATAAACTGGATATTATACAATCCCACAATGCCAATACCCAGACCCAGGCGGCGGGTATATTCTAGGATGGTATCCTTGACCTTTTGCGAGATGCTGAACGAGGGGTATACGCTGATCGAGTCGCCGGAATGGATACCGGTACGCTCCACCAGCTCCATGATTCCCGGCACAAAGACATCCGTACCATCGCAGACAGCATCGACTTCCACTTCTTTGCCCTGGATGTAGTGATCCACCAGCACGGGCTTATCGGCGTCGATCTCCACGGCGGTTTTCAGGTAATGGCGCAGCTGTTCTTCTTCTGCCACCAGCTGCATGGCGCGGCCGCCCAGCACAAAACTGGGACGTACCAGCACTGGGTACCCGATTTTTTCTGCTGTCTTTACGCCGTCCTCAATATTGGTGACAGCCTGTCCTCTGGGCTGGGGAATGTGCAGATCCAGCAGCAGTTTCTCAAAGGCATCCCGGTTTTCAGCCCGCTCAATGGCTTCACATCCGGTGCCGATCAACCGTGCTCCGCGCTCCATCAGCGGCTGGGCCAGATTGATGGCAGTTTGCCCGCCCAGAGAGGTGATTACGCCTTCCGGCTGCTCCAGCTCGATAATGTTCATCACGTCTTCGGGGCAAAGCGGCTCAAAATAAAGCTTATCCGAAGTGGTGTAGTCGGTGGAAACCGTTTCGGGGTTGTTGTTGATGATGATAGCCTCATATCCGGCCTTGCGGATGGTCTGGATAGCATGGACGGTGGAATAATCGAATTCCACACCCTGACCAATACGGATTGGCCCGGAACCCAGCACGATAATTTTCTTTTTATCGGAAACGATAGATTCGTTTTCCTGCTCATAAGTGGAGTAGAAGTATGGGATATAGCTGTCAAATTCGGAAGAACAGCTGTCGATCATCTTATAGACCGGCAGCACGCCCAGCTCGCAGCGCAGGGCAAATACTTCCCGCTCGGTCATGCCCCAGCTCTTTGCAATTTCGCAGTCAGAGAAGCCCATGCGCTTGGCTTCCAGCAGCGTTTCGCGGTCATGGGGCGCAGCTTTCAGCCGTGTTTCTTCTTCTGCGATGTTGGAAATTTTTTGCAGGAACAGGCGGTCAATGCGCGTGACGGCAAAAATCTCCTCCACAGTTCCACCCAAGCGCATCAGCTGTGCAATGGCAAAAATGCGGTCGTCTGTGGCGTCACAGATATAAGTCAGCAGCTTTTCTTTTTCCCAGTCGCTGAATTTTTCCAGATACAGGTGGTTGGTTCCCGTTTCCAGAGAACGCACTGCTTTGAGCAGGCTCTCTTCTATCGTCCTGCCAATGCTCATGACTTCGCCCGTGGCCTTCATCTGGGTGCCAAGGCGGTTGTTGGCGTCTGCAAATTTGTCAAAGGGGAAACGCGGCATTTTGGTGACCACATAGTCGAGTGCCGGTTCGAACGAGGCGGGCGTATTGGCCAGCGGGATTTCATCCAGCGTCATGCCCACGCTGATCTTGGCCGAAACGCGCGCGATGGGATAGCCGCTCGCCTTGGAAGCCAGTGCCGAAGAACGGGACACGCGGGGGTTCACTTCGATGAGATAATACTGGAAGGAATCGGGGTCGAGCGCGAACTGCACATTGCAGCCGCCTTCAATCTCCAGTGCACGGATGATCTTCAGGGCGCTGTCGCGCAGCATCTGGTATTCGCGGTTGGTCAGCGTCTGCGACGGGCAAACTACGATGGAGTCGCCGGTATGCACGCCCACGGGGTCGAGATTCTCCATGTTACAGATGGTGATTGCCGTATCATTGGCGTCGCGGATTACCTCATACTCAATTTCTTTATAGCCCTTGACGCTCTTTTCGACCAACACCTGATGGGTGGGAGAAACTTCCAGCGCGGTCTTCATGCCCTCCAGGAATTCCGCTTCGTTGCCGGCAAAGCCGCCGCCGGTACCGCCCAGGGTAAATGCCGGGCGAAGCACCACGGGGTAGCCAATCTCCTCGACCGCCTCGAGACCCTCCTGCATGGACGAGGCAATGCGCGAGGGCAGAACCGGTTCTCCCAGCCGCTGGCACAGCTCTTTGAAAAGCTCGCGGTCTTCGGCCATTTCAATGCTTCGGCTATCGGTTCCCAGCAGTTCAGTACGACATTCGCGCAGGACTCCCTTTTTCTCCAGCTGCATCGCCAGGTTCAGGCCCGTCTGTCCGCCGATGCCCGGCACGATTGCATCGGGGCGCTCAAAGCGGATGATCTTGGCCAGGTATTCCAGCGTCAGAGGTTCCATATAGACTTTATCGGCAATGGCCGGGTCTGTCATGATGGTAGCCGGGTTGGAGTTGCACAGCACCACTTCATAGCCCTCTTCTTTCAGAGCAAGGCACGCCTGTGTTCCGGCATAGTCGAATTCTGCGGCCTGGCCAATGACAATGGGGCCTGAGCCAATCACAAGGATTTTCTGAATATCTGTTCTCTTAGGCATGTTCTTTCCCCTCCTTCATCAAATGCAAAAACCGGTCAAACAGCCCTTTGCTATCCTGCGGGCCGGGGGCGCTTTCGGGATGGTACTGCACGCTGAACACCCGGTCTTCCTTGCATCTTGCGCCCTCGACGGTGGAATCCAGCAGGTTTATGTGGGTAACGGTGAGGGAGGTATTTTTCAGGCTTTCAGCATCCACCGCATACGAATGGTTCTGGGAGGTAATCTCGATCTTCCCGGTTTCCAGGTCGCGCACAGGATGGTTGCCGCCGCGGTGCCCAAATTTCATCTTATAGGTCTTGCCGCCATATGCCAGCGAAATGACCTGATGACCCAGGCAAATGCCGAACATGGGCACCTTGCCGCGCAGCTGCTGTACCAGGCGGATTGTCTCGGGTACATCTTCCGGGTTGCCGGGGCCGTTGGAAAACAGCACGCCATCGGGGTGCAGGCGCAAAACCTCTTCTGCCGAAGCGTTCCACGGGAAAACGGTGACGCTGCATCCCTTTTCGTTCAGGCAGCGCACAATGCCGCGCTTCATACCGCAGTCAATAGCCGCTACACGGAAAGAGCGGTTGGGGATATCCGCATTCCAGGGCTGCTTGCAGCTAACCAGAGAAACCGGATGAGAAACCAGCCCAGTTTCTGCGATCTGCCGCAATCCTTCTTCCAGTGTGGTATCCACATCGGTCATCAGCGCCTTGCGCGAGCCCAGCTCGCGGATAGAGCGGGTAATTTTGCGGGTATCCACGCCCGAAATGCCCGGAATCCCATACTCTGCCATCATCTGGGACAGCGTGCGGGTGCTGCGGAAATTCGAGGAAAAATCGTTGTACTCCCGCACCACCATGCCGCCCATTGTGGGCGTGATGGTCTCGTTATCCTGCGGGTTTACACCGTAGTTGCCGATGAGCGGATAGGTCATCACGACGGTCTGGCCGGTATAGGACGGGTCGGTCAAAATCTCCTGATAGCCCGTCATGGACGTATTGAACACCAGCTCCGTTACTTTTCCTGCCGGGCCGCCAAAGGCGTATCCGTAATACTCTTCCCCATCTTCTGTGATGAGCTTCCTGTTAAACTGTTTTATCATTTCCATGCCTCCCTGTGGATGATTTTCAAATTTTCGGCGCCCGCCTGCCGGATTCAGAAAGCCTCTTTTCAAACCGGTCTTTCCGGGTATTTTGCGGCACCGGTGTAGGATATTCCCCGCTGAAACAGGCAGAGCAGCAAGAACGCCCCTGTATCATCCAAGGCAGCTTTTCCAGCGGCAGATATCCCAAACTGTCGGCGCCGATGATCTGTGCGATCTCTTCGACGGAATGATGGCAGGCAATCAGATGGTCGCAGGAGTCGATATCGGTACCATAATAGCACGGATGCAAAAACGGCGGCGACGAGATGCGCATATGCACCTCGGCTGCCCCTGCTTCGCGCAGCATGGTGACGATCTGCCCGCTGGTAGTGCCGCGCACAATCGAGTCGTCAATCAGCACCACGCGCTTCCCCGCCACGGTCTCGCGGATGGGGCTGAGTTTGATGCGCACCTTGTCCACTCTGTCCTCCTGGCCCGGAGAGATAAATGTCCGGCCGATATATCGGTTTTTGAGCATCCCAATCCCATACGGGATGCCCGAAGCGCGCGAAAATCCCAACGCAGCATCCAGCCCGGAATCCGGTACACCGATCACCACGTCCGCCTGTGCAGGGTGCTCCTGTGCCAGCAGCTCCCCTGCGCGCATCCTGGCCAGATGCACGGGCATGCCTTCGATTACAGAATCGGGGCGGGCGAAGTAAATGTATTCAAAGGAACAGATTTTCCCAACGCATTGCCCACAGTGTTCCCGATGGGATTCGATTCCGCCCTCATGAAACACCAGAATTTCACCGGGGAGCAAATCGCGCACAAAGGCTGCGCCCACCGCATGGAGGGCGCAGCTTTCGGATGCCACCACATATCCGCCGCCCGGCAATTCCCCATAGCAAAGCGGCCGGAACCCATGCGGGTCACGGGCCGCAATCAGCTTGGCCGAAGACATGAGCACCAGCGAGTAAGCCCCTTGCAGCGAATCCATAGCCCGGCTGAGGGCGGTTTCGATGGACGGTGCGTGCAATCGCTCGCGGGTGACGATATAGGCGATAATTTCGGTATCGCTGGTGGAGTGGAAAATCGCGCCGCTGAGTTCCAGCTCACTGCGCAGCTGCCAAGCATTGCTCAGATTGCCGTTATGGGCGAGGGCCATTTTCCCTTTTTGATGATTGATTTCGATGGGCTGGCAGTTTGACCGGCTGTTCCCGCCGGTGGTACCGTACCGCACATGCCCCACGGCCATATTCCCCTGTGGGAACCGGGCCATTACTTCGGGGGAAAAGACCTCCCCTACCAGTCCCAAATCTTTATGAGAGAAAAACAGCCCGTCGTCGTTCACCACGATACCACAGCTCTCCTGTCCCCGGTGCTGCAAAGCATACAGGCCGTAATAAGCCATATGGGCGGTGTTTTCGGGTTTGGGACAAAAAACGCCGAATACGCCACATTCTTCATGCAGGCTCACAGCTGGCGGCCTCCCTTCTTCTTGGCGGCTTCTACCAGCCCCAAAAACAGCGGATGGGGTTTATCCGGGCGGCTCTTGAATTCCGGATGGAACTGTACGCCCACAAAGAAAGGCTCTTCCGTCAGCTCGGCGGCTTCTACCAGACGGCCATCCGGAGAAAGACCGCTGAGAGTCAGACCTGCATCTTCCAGCCGGCCACGGAAATCGTTGTTGACCTCATAACGGTGGCGGTGGCGTTCGTGGATTAACTGGCTGCCATAGCAACGCTCCAGCGTAGTGCCGGGCTTTACCGCACAGGGATAGCTGCCCAGCCGCAGGGTACCGCCTTTGTCGATCTCTTCGCTCTGTCCCGGCATGAAGTCGATGACTTTATGCGCGCACAGCTCATTGAACTCGCCGGAATCGGCATCTTCCAGACCGGCCATATGCCGCGCATATTCAATTACGGCAATCTGCATTCCCAGGCAGATGCCCAAATACGGCAAGTGGTTTTCGCGGGCATATTTTGCCGCCAGAATCATTCCGGCAATGCCGCGGCTGCCAAACCCGCCGGGGATAATGATGCCATCCAGCCCGGAAAGGGCTTTCTGACAGCTCTCCTCTGTCAATGTCTCGGAATCAATCCAGTGGAGATTCACCCGTGTATTCAGGGAATAACCCGCATGCTGCAAGGCTTCGGCTACCGACAGATAGGCGTCGTGCAGCTGGACGTATTTTCCCACCAGGCCGATTTCCACCGAATCCTCGCGGTTATGGATGCGCTCGACCAGCTGTTTCCATGCGGTCAGGTCTGGCTCGGGCGCCTGAATATGCAGCTCCCGGCAAACCACCGACGAGAAATTGGCTTCTTCCAGCATGAGGGGGGCTTCATACAGGTTGGGCAGCGTGCGGTTTTCAATAACACAGTCGGGCTTTACATTGCAGAACATGGCAATCTTTCGGAAAATATCTTCTTCAAGGGGCTCGTCGCAGCGAAGCACAATGATATTGGGGTTGATACCCATTCCCTGCAATTCCTTGACGGAGTGCTGGGTGGGTTTTGACTTGTGCTCGCCGGAGCCGCGCAGATAGGGAACCAGCGTGACGTGGATGAACAAACTGTTTTCCCGCCCGACTTCCAGCGAGACCTGCCGCACTGCTTCGAGGAACGGCTGGGATTCAATGTCGCCGATGGTGCCGCCGATTTCGGTGATGACCACATCGGCATCGGTTTTTTTGCCTACATTATAGACAAACTCCTTGATCTCGTTGGTAATGTGAGGGATTACCTGTACGGTGGAGCCAAGATATTCCCCGCGGCGTTCTTTGTTCAGCACATTCCAGTATACTTTTCCGGTGGTCAGGTTGGAATACCGGTTCAAATCCTCATCGATAAACCGCTCATAATGACCCAAGTCCAAATCAGTTTCCGCGCCGTCTTCGGTAACATAAACTTCCCCGTGCTGAAAGGGGCTCATGGTCCCCGGGTCTACATTGATATAGGGGTCCAGCTTCTGTGCTGCCACCTTGAGCCCACGTGCTTTGAGAAGCCTTCCGAGAGAGGCTGCGGTGATTCCCTTTCCAAGGCCGGACACCACGCCGCCGGTTACAAAAACATACTTTGTCATCATGATTCTCCTATCTGTGCTTGCTGAAATTCCGCTTCCTTATCTTATTTCCCGCTGTCCCCGTAGTTGGAGAGTACCCGGGCGGAAGGGTCATCCACGTCACAGCCTTCCCATTCCCGGTTGGGCATCCAGAATCCCGGGATCATTTCTGCTTGGCCGGGATAGTATTTTTCAAACAGTTCCCGGTACAAGAGGGATTCTTTGGTAAAGGGCTGTGCATAGGAATAGTGTTTCCGTCTTTCTTCAAATTCTGCATCGGTATACCGGGTTTCTGCATATGCTTTCAAATCGTCCACCATAGAGTGGCCTACTGCATCCGAAAAAGCAGCCTTTTCCCGGTACAAAAGGTCGTAGGGCAGGTATCCCCCTTCTTCAAATGCACGGCGCAGCAGGTATTTGCCCTTGCCGTAATGGTTGAGCTTTTTCTCGGGGTCAATGGCCATCACATAGCGAACGAAATCCAGGTCGCCAAAAGGCACACGAGCTTCCAGCGAGTTGTCGGAAATACACCGGTCAGCTCGCAGAACATCATAGCAATGAAGCTCCCGCACGCGTTTCTCCGACTCCTTCTGGAAGGCTTCGGCACTGGGGGCAAAATCGGTATATTTATACCCAAACAGCTCATCGGAGATTTCACCGGTGAGCAGCACACGGATATCGGTGTTTTCATGGATAGCCTTACACACCAGATACATGCCGATACTGGCGCGGATGGTGGTGATATCATAGGTGCCGAGGATTTCCACCACGTGGGGCAGGGCCTCCAGCACGTCTTTTTTGGTGATAATCACCTCGGTGTGCTCGCTTCCAAGATACTCCGCGGCCTGGCGGGCATATTTCAGGTCAATAGCGTCGCCTTCCATGCCGATGGAAAAAGTGCGGATGGGCTTTTGGCTTTTCCGTGCCGCAATGGCGCACACCAGCGAGGAATCGAGGCCACCGCTAAGCAGGAAGCCCACCTTGGCATCGGCCACCAGGCGCTTTTCTACCCCAGCCACCAGCTTTTCGCGGATGTTGCGGAAAATATCCTCAAGGCTGTCCTCTATAGGCGTTTCCACATGGGTCATGTCGGCATAGCAGACAAATTTCCCGTCTTTATAATAATGTCCCGGCGGGAAGGGACGCACTTTAGAGACCAGCCCCATCAGGCAGCGCGCTTCACTGGCAAACACAATGGCGCCGGATGCATCATAGCCATAAAACAGCGGACGGATACCGATGGGATCACGAGCTGCAATATACTCATCAGCATCGCCGTCATAAAGAACACAGGCAAATTCTGCATCCAGCATTTTGAACATCTCTACGCCATACTCCCGGTACATGGGCAGCAGCACCTCGCAGTCAGAGCCGCTGACAAAGGTGTATTTCCCAGCAAGGGATTCTTTCAGCTTTTCAAAGCCGTAGATCTCTCCGTTGCATACGACATAGCTGTTCCCCAGTGCAAAGGGCTGCATTCCCTCGGGGCTCAGACCCATAATGGCCAGCCGGTGGAATCCCAGCCAACCGCGGCCCGTATCTACCACATGGGTATCATCCGGGCCCCGCTCCTTCGAGCGGTAAAAAGCTTCCTCTAAACGCCCAAAAGCGGCGCCGCTGCCGCAGTATCCCATAATCGAACACATGATATTTCCTCCTTATCGTTCAGAAATACAGCATCCTATAGGGCAAGTGCTGCTCTCGCGGTGCCACCTATATTGGTTCTCGTTACTCCGTTAACGCCGGCTACGGCTCGCCTACTGAGGAAATCCCGTTCAGCTTGCGGCTCGAAAAGCGTTTTTCCGGCAGGCTCTGCCGCGCGGTTCTCAGCTTTCCGCGCTCTCTGGGGACAGGGGCCCTGCCGTACTCTTCTTTTCTCAAACGCCTTTTCTATTATCCAAAAATTTATATTTACGTGTCAGCGGGTTTCACCACGGAACCCGCTGACACAGGTATCAATTGTGGGACATTTCTAAGTTACTCCACATCCTGCAGAGCGTCATACCCTTCTTCGCCGGTACGAACCTTGACAACGTTCTCTACGTCATACACAAAGATCTTGCCGTCTCCGATATGGCCGGTGTACAGGACCTTCTTGGCAGTCTCGATTACATCGCGAACCGGAACCTTGCTGACAACGATATCTACCTGTACCTTCGGCAGCAGGGTAGCTTCTACCTGTACGCCGCGGTAATATTCCGGCTTGCCCTTCTGCACGCCGCAGCCCAACACATGGGAAACGGTCATACCGTTGATGCCCAGACGGGTCATAGCATCCTTCAGGACCTCCAAACGAGATTCCTTGCAGATGATCTCCACCTTGGTGAGCTTGGGCTGGCCTTCTTCGGCAAAGGTGGGAACACGCTTGACCGGAACGGCCTCGGCAGGAGGTGTATCTCCGGTAACGGCCACAGGAGCCACTTCGTCTTCTTCGCCAATGATGTCAGGCATCATAGCAAAACCGGCATAAGCGGTGAGCAGGCCGTGCTCGGAAACATCCAGGCCCTCGATTTCTTCCTGTGCGGAAACACGCAGGCCAATGGTATGCTTGATGATGAAGAAAACAATGGAAATGATAACGGCTACATAAGCAGCAACCGAAACAACGCCCAGCGCCTGAACTCCCAGGAAGTGGAAGCCGCCGCCATAGAACAGACCCTTTTCGGTGGTAACACCGTCAGCAAACAGACCGGTGAGGATGGTTCCCAAAGCGCCGCACACGCCGTGAACGGAAATAGCGCCTACCGGGTCATCCAGCTTGACAACCTTGTCGAAGAACTCAACTGCCAGTACAATTACAATACCAAATACCAGGCCCATGATAGCAGCGCCCAGCGGGGAAACAGCGTCGCAGCCAGCGGTGATGCCAACCAGACCAGCCAGTGCAGCGTTGTAGGTCATGGAAACATCGGGCTTGCCATAGCGCAGCCAGGTGAAAATCAACGTGGTGCAGCAGGCAATCGCAGCAGCCAGGTTGGTGTTGAAGAAGATGCGGCCAGCGCTTTCTATTGCAGCATCAGAATCCATGGCAACGGTGGAAGCACCGTTGAAACCGAACCAGCAGAACCACAGGATAAACACACCCAGAGCTGCAAAAGTCAGGTTGTGGCCCAGAATTGCGCGGGGCTTGCCGTTCTTGTCATACTTGCCGATACGGGGTCCAAGGAACATGACGCCGATAAGGGCACAAACACCACCGACCATATGTACAGCAGTAGAACCAGCAAAATCATGGAAGCCCAGCTGGCTCAGCCAGCCGCCGCCCCAAATCCAGTGGCCGGAAATGGGATAGATGAAAAGGGAAATGGCTGCACTGTAAATGCAGTATGCACTGAACTTGGTGCGCTCTGCCATGGCACCGGAAACGATGGTTGCCGAGGTAGCGCAGAACACAGTCTGGAAAATGGCATAGGCCCAAAGCGGTACGCCTGCCGGAAGGACATCGCTGTAGTCGCCCAGTATCATGGGGTCAATCCAGCCAAACAGAGCTGTACCGGTTCCGAACATGACGCCAAAGCCAAACAGCCAGAAACAAGGGGTACCGATACAAAAGTCCATCAGGTTCTTCATGAGGATATTACCAGTGTTTTTCGCTCTGGTAAAACCAGCTTCACACATGGAAAATCCAGCTTGCATAAAGAATACCAGTGCCGCGCCCAGCAGCACCCAAATGGTGTTGACAGCACTCAATGTCATATGGAAAACCTCTTTTCTTTTCGATTCTTCCTTCTCGATTCTCACTATTTGAGAATATTATCAATTCAAACCGGTTTATCGAACACCAAACAGCAAATCACCGTAGGTGGGATACGGCCAGTATTTCGAAGCTGTAACGGTCTCAGCCTCGTCGGCCACTGCCCGCAACTCGCTCATCTTGGGCAGCACCTTATCGCGGATCGCGTAAGACTGCTCGGTCACATCGGAATAATCTCCCAGCGCCATCAAAATCTCTTCCAGCTCTTCGGTCTTCTGGCTAATCTGGTCGGCCAGCATGGAGAGCCTGCGGACCAAGTTTGTTTCGTAGGTGCAGGGCAGCTCTTCGTCCAGTGCCTTTTTGGAGGCGGCAGCGGATGCCAAATCCCCTGCATAAGCTTCCACAGCCGGCAAAATCTGCTTTCTGGCCATATCTGCCATGGTGTTGGCTTCAATCACAACGGTCTTGCAGTAGTTATCCAGCATAATCTCGCACCGGGAATGAAGCTCTGCTTCCAGGAATACCCCGTGAGAGATGAGCATCTTTACATTCTTTTCGTCCAGCAGGTGAGGCATGCAGTCCGGTGTGGTGCGGTAGTTCAGCAGGCCGCGCTCTTCGGTCGCTTCATGAATCCAGGCATCGTCATAGCCGTTGCCGTTGAAAATAATGCGCTTGTGGTCGCGAATGGTCTTTTGAATCATCTTGTGTAGGGCTGCGTTGAAATCTTCCACGCCTTCCAGCCGGTCAGCGTACTGCTTCAGGGATTCTGCCACGGCGCTGTTCAGCATCATGTTGGCGCAGGCGATGCTGTTGGAAGAACCCAGCATACGGAACTCGAACTTGTTGCCGGTAAAGGCAAAGGGGGAGGTACGGTTCCGGTCGGTGGTATCACGCTGGAACTTGGGCAGCACATCCACGCCCAGAAGCATCTGGGTCTTTTCGGCTGCATTGTAGGGCACGCCTTTTTCAATGGAGTCCAGGATTGCGGTCAGCTCGTCGCCCAGGAAAATGGACACCACAGCAGGCGGCGCTTCGTTGGCGCCCAAACGGTGGTCGTTGCCGGCAGTTGCAACCGACAAACGGAGCAAATCCTGATAATCGTCCACAGCCTTGATAACAGCGCACAGGAACAAAAGGAACTGCGCGTTTTCGTGGGGCGTTTCGCCGGGGGTCAGCAGGTTTACGCCGGTATCGGTGGCAAGTGACCAGTTGTTGTGCTTGCCGCTTCCGTTCACGCCTGCAAACGGCTTTTCATGCAGGAGACACACCAGTCCATGACGGGCTGCCACCTTCTGCATGATTTCCATGGTCAGCTGGTTGTGGTCGGTAGCAATATTGGTGGTCTGATAGATAGGCGCCAGCTCGTGCTGTGCCGGGGCAACCTCATTGTGCTCGGTCTTGGCCAGGACACCCAGCTTCCACAGCTCCCGGTTCAGGTCTTCCATATATTCGGCTACGCGGGGCTTAATCACGCCGAAGTAGTGGTCCTCCATCTCCTGCCCTTTGGGTGCCTTTGCGCCGAACAGCGTGCGGCCGGTATAGACCAGGTCGGGGCGCTTGTTGAATATCTCGCGGTCTACCAGGAAGTATTCCTGCTCGGGGCCCACCGAAGTGCGGACATATTTCACTTCATTGTTGCCAAACAGCCGTAAAATCCGCAGCGCCTGCCGGTTCAGGGCTTCCATGGAGCGCAAAAGCGGGGTTTTCTTGTCCAGCGCTTCGCCGCCATAGGAACAGAACGCTGTGGGGATACACAGGGTCTTTCCTTTAATAAAGGCATAGGATGTGGGGTCCCAGGCCGTATATCCACGGGCTTCAAAGGTTGCCCGCAGGCCGCCGGACGGGAACGAAGAAGCATCCGGTTCGCCTTTAATCAGCTCTTTGCCGGAAAATTCCATAATCACACGGCCATCCGGAGAAGGTGTGATAAAGCTGTCATGCTTTTCTGCGGTAATGCCTGTCAGCGGCTGGAACCAGTGGGTGTAATGGGTGGCGCCGTGTGCAACGGCCCAATCCTTCATGGCGGCGGCAACCGCATTTGCAACTGACAAATCCAGCTGCGCCCCTTCGTCAATGGTTTTGCGCAAAGACTGGTATACATTGGCGGAAAGATTGGCTTTCATCACGCGGTCATCAAATACCATGCTGCCAAAGAACTCAGGTACAGTTTCCATACTGGATTCCCCTTTACTGAAAAAATAATATAAAAAAAGAGGCAAAGATGTCTGACGAGAGGTTAACCTCTAAGACATCTTTGCCTTCAACGGTGAGCATTATAACACGCCCGTTTCCCGTTTGTCAACACCCTTT
>DVIY01000176.1 GCA_018710915.1 Candidatus Gallacutalibacter pullistercoris | reverse complement strand
TCTCTATTTTAAGAATTTCCTCCAAACAACTGATTGACAAACCCCTGCATCAACTGCTTGAGCGCATCTGTAACGCCATCTGTTTCCAGAACGAATTCACCATTTTCAATCCGCACGTTCGTCACACCAAGCGAGACGTCAAGCCCCTGGTCTTCCAGTGAGAGGCGCGGGGTTTGAAGTACCAGCGTATCCCCGTCTACCGTTACATTTTCCGGCAGCTTTTCTTTAGCCATAGAAAGTACGAAAGAAGTTGGCAGCGGCAGTTTGCCCATCTGTGCCTCTGTTATATGGAGATGGATCGTATCTCCTTTATATTGTACATCAATCCTGCAATGGGCGGTTCCATGAATCCACTTATAAGTTACAGGCATCCACACATCCAGCAGGTTATCCTCCCCGATGCGCAGCACCATTTCTTTCATGGTTTCATGGCCGGTTTGCTCTCCCAGATACGCCAGATACTGATTGACTTCCTCGGCAGTTGCACGAATTTCAGTTCCCATAATCGTCCCCTGTATCAGTTCTCCCAAAAGCTTGGAGGAAGGTTCCCTTTCTTCCTGTGTCGTTTCTGGCATGGTCTGCCACGTTGCGCTGATATACAACGAAGCCGTTGTTATCAACAATACCGCCAGCAGCGCACCAACCACCATCAACGTTTTTTTACTGTCTTGCATGCCGCCCCCTCCTGCATATGTTTCATTTCAGCTCGGCAATCGTTACGCCGTTTTCACCCTCGCCAAAGACACCCAGCCGATAGCTTTTAATGGCAGGATGCATCCGCAGATGCTGCTGTACCGCGGTACGCAGCGCGCCGGTTCCCTTGCCGTGAATAATGGTAATCTGGTGAATACCTGTCAGAATGGCATGGTCAATATATTGATCCAGCGTCATCAGGGCTTCTTCTACCATCTGGCCCCGCAAATCAACTTCGCTGATGGAGCGTCCGCTGGGGCTTTCCTGCCCCTGAGCCCCTTTGGCGACCGAACGGGTTACACGGCGTTCCCGACGATTGGGGCCGGCAGGTGCGGCGGCTTTCGGCTCTTTGATGAGCCTCAGATTTGAGATGGGTACGCGGGTTTTGATGATGCCCGCCTGTACCAATACCTGATCGCCATCCTTGGGCAGTTCCAGCACCACAGCCTTTTTATCGATATCAAAAATCAGGACTTTATCCCCTACCTGCAAAGGCCGGGGCAGCTTATAGCCGTCATCTTTCTTTCTCCCATGCACCGGGTCAGCGGTATCTTCCAGCTTTTTCATGCCGGAACGCAAACGGGCTTTCTGTTCGGCAGAAAGGGTCTTGTTTTGCTGGCGGCGCAGTTCGTCCATCTCGTTGAGCAGGGTGTCAATCTGCGCCCGGGTACGGGCCACCAGCTGGGATGCCTGCTGACGGGCTTTTTCCAGCTCCTGCCCGGCTTCTTTTTCCACCTGACAGCGTTTATCTTCCGCAGCCCGGCGGGCTTCTTCGGCTTCCCGGCGCAGCTGATCCAGCTTTTTCCGCTCAAATTCCAGCTTTTGACGGCTGGCTTCCAGATTCTGCACGACGTCTTCAAACTGGGAGTTTTCCTCGGAAACCAGAGATTTTGCCCGGTCTACAATGGCGGGTTCCATCCCCAGCCGCAGGGAAATAGCAAAAGCGTTGGAACGTCCCGGCACACCGATAAGCAGGCGATAAGTAGGGCGCAGAGTAGCAACGTCAAACTCGCAGCAGCCATTTTCTACGCCGGGGGTTTGCAGTGCATAGGCTTTCAGCTCAGCATAGTGAGTAGTGGCGGCCATACGCACGCCTTTTTCCCGCAATGCTTCCAGAATGGACATAGCCAATGCCGCACCTTCGATGGGGTCAGTACCAGCTCCCAATTCGTCCAGCAGCACCAGACTTCTGTTATCAGCCTGCCCCAGGATGCGGATAATATTGGTCATGTGAGCAGAAAATGTAGAGAGAGACTGCTCAATGCTCTGTTCGTCGCCGATATCCACCAGCACCTGATCAAACACGGAAACCTCGCTCTCATCCGCCACTGGCAGCATCAAACCACACATGGCCATGAGGCTCAGCAGGCCAATCGTTTTCAGCGAAACAGTTTTACCACCGGTATTGGGGCCGGTGATGACCAAAGTATCAAAAGTCTCGCCCAGAGAAATATCGGTAGGAACGACCTTTTCTTTGGCAATCAGGGGATGCCGGGCCTGTTTCAAATTGATTCGGCCCATATCATTCACCCGAGGCAGAGAGGCTTTCATTTTATAGGCCAGATTTGCTTTCGCGAAGATGACGTTCAGCTCTACTGCTGCCTGATAGCTTTGGATGATACCATCAGCAAAAGAACCAACTTCGCCGGAAAGCTCCAGCAGAATCCGTTCGATTTCGGCCTGCTCTTTGGAAAGGAGCACCCGGATTTCGTTGTTGGCCTCCACCACGCCCATGGGCTCCACAAATACGGTGGCGCCGCTGGCAGAAGTGTCGTGAACCAAGCCGGGAATTTCACCCCGGCACTCGGACTTGACCGGCACCACATAGCGCCCTGAACGCATGGTGACAATAGGGTCCTGCAAGTATTTCTGATAGGCGGGAGAACGGATCATTTTATCAAGCTGCTCCCGCACCCGACCGGAAGCATTGCGGATCTTTCGTCGAATATTAGCCAGCTCGGGGGAAGCATTGTCCGCTACTTCCTCTTCATTCTGCACTACGGCAAAAATCCGCTCTTCCAGATATTTATTGGGGGCCAGCGCTTCAAAGCGCCAGTCAATACAGGTTTTCATGCCCTCGCTTTTGCTTCGCCATTCGGTGATGCCCCGGATATTCCGCAATACGCTGCCAATTCGCAGCAGCTCCACCAGGTTCAGCGTTCCGCCCGCCTCGGCACGGCGCAGGGCATTTGTGACATTTTTCAGCCCGCCAAAGGAAGGCGCACCAAACCGCGCCATCATGACATAGGCATCGTCTGTTTCACCCAGCATCCGCTGTACATCTTCCAGCGAGGATGCGGGTTTGATTTCGCGGGCCAGTGTGGCCGCGTCGTCGCAGGCAGTCTCTTCGGCCAGCAGGTGAAGGATTTTATCCAGTTCAACCGCTCGCCAGTGCCGCCCGGCAATTTCGGTATTCATATGCTTGTACCTCCAAAAGGGATAAAACTTGTTTGAGGATTTTCGGGCGGCTGATAGCCGCCCCTACTGAGAGGCTGTATCGAATGTTCCTGCTTATTTGTAGGGGCGCTCATTGCGCGTCCGTTATATCAGGAATTGGGAACAGCCCATGCGGACGGCCAATGGCTGCCCCTACTTCCAGATTTCCCCTACCCTTCCATCTGATGATAAAATTCCAGCGTGGAAAAACTGCGCTGTAATGTATGTATCACATACCGCTCTGATGCCTTCGCTGCCTGCTTCAGGCCCTCTGGGGAAAGTTGGAAGGAAAACAGCTTATCAAAGTCCGCATAAATGCTGTGCCGCAGAGCCGTTACCATCCCTTTTTGCATGGGAATGGCTTCTTCCGCAAGATTTTGGGCACAGTCCGCACACAGCAGCGTACCGGAACGGGGCAGAAACAGCATGGTATCTGCCTCATAGCAGCCGCAGCCCTGGCAATACAGCAAATCCGGCATGTAACCGGAAAAACTCATCATCCGCATTTCTACCACCAGTTTCAGCAGCAGCGCGGGACGGGTGTTTTGGGAAAGGAAATACAGCGCGTTGAGCATCAGCCGCAAATAGTCCTCTGCAGGGTTTTCTTCTGGAGCCAGCACCCCTGCCAGCTCACAGAAATATTGCGCCAACGCCAAGCGGCTGATATCTCCACGCAATCCAAAAAAGCTTTCTTTGGGCCGGGCATCGTCGATCATCACCCGTTCCCGGCCCTTATAAATCGAAAACTGAGAGTAGCACAACAGGCTGGTTCCCGAAGCCTTACGGCTCCGAATCGTTTTGGCCTGTCTGGCAAATCCCCGGAGAACCCCCGCACTGCGTGTGAGAAGCGTTACCAACCGGTCGCTCTCCCCCACAGTCTGCTCCCGGATGACCAGACCATCCGTCTCGATCTGCATCGTGTTCCTCCCTCTTCCCCACTGCCAATGACTGCTGGTGCAGGCGGCTGTATTGCAGATAGGCCTGCACACTTCCTGTCTGGCAGAAACATTTCCACGCAGTTCGTTCGTCCATCTTTTTCAAGCCCCCTTTTCCTTTTACAAATAGAGTATTTGTAAAAGGCCCTGGGGTATGAATGGAAAATAATTGTTTGTTCGCCTTTTTCCGGCAGACTTTTTGCCTCTTTTATGGTATGGGCAGATCAGCCGTTAAAGTCTGTTTTGTCGTATCCGAGGGTGTGGAGCACCGCTTCCCGGTTGCGCCAATCCTCTTTGACCTTGACCCACAATTTCAAATTGATTTTGCAGCCGAAAAATTTCTCCATGTCCTGACGGGCATAGGTGCCTACCTTTTTCAGCATGGAGCCGCCTTTTCCGATAATGATGCCTTTATGGCTGTCACGTTCGCAGAAAATTACCGCATCAATATCCGTTGCGGAGCCATCCTCCCGCTCACGCATACGCTCTACGGCCACAGCGGTTCCATGGGGGATTTCCCTGTCCAGCAGGCGCAGCAGCTTTTCCCGAACCATTTCTGCAGCCAGCACGCGCTCGGGCTGGTCAGTAAGGGTGTCTTCATCAAAGAAATGACCGCCGGGCTGGCACAACTTTTCCAGTTCCTGAATCAGTTCCTCCACACCGCTGCCGTCCTGAGCCGAAACGGGCACTACGGCTTCAAAAGGGAACAGAGCGGAAAGCTCTGCAATCTGTGCCATGAGCTGGGTTTTGTCTTCCAGCAAATCAATTTTATTGATAGCCAGCAAAGCAGGCATCCCGGATTTCTGAAAACGTTCAATCAAGTCCCTGTCGGCAGGGGAAATTTTCTCCCCGGCCTCTACCACCAGCAGCCCGGCATCCACATTGGCCACCGACTCGGTGACGGACTTGACCATATAATCACCCAGACGGCTGCGGGACTTATGCAGGCCGGGGGTATCCAGAAACACCAGCTGGTTTTCCCCACGGGTGAGCACGCCCATAATCCGGGTACGGGTGGTCTGAGGCTTACTGGATACGATAGCCACCTTCTGGCCCAGCATCCGGTTCAAAAGGGAAGATTTTCCCACATTTGGCCTTCCTACAATAGCGACAAACGCCGCTTTATCTTCCTGACGGTATTCCATATATAACTCCTTTTCTGTTTTGCTTTTATACTCTATGGAGCGCTTCTTCTGAAAGGATCATCTCATCCTGCATCTGTACAAAACCATATTTTTCATACAGCGGTCTTCCCATTATGGTTGTTTCCAGTGAAATAAACGAAATCCCCTGTGAGAGGGCAGCGGAAACCAGGCGCTCCAAAACCTGCCAAGCAATTCCTTGACGGCGATAGGCAGGAGCAGTATAAAGATTCATGATATACGCTTTTTGACCAGTAGGATTATGATAGGTAGGCATTACCTGAAAAAAGCTAACGCCGCCTGTTCCCACAAGGCTACCATTAGCAGAAACGAGGTAGGCAATATGGCTCCCATCGCTCAGGGCTTTTTTATAATATTCCCGGCTATGTTCTGCCACCTTTTGCATATCGGCAGAGACATCCAGACCATTGGCTGCTTTCAGAACCTCTACGCGCGACTCTACCAATTGCTCTAAATCTGCCAGTGTCGCTCTATGATATTCTACATTCATCCATGTTCTTCCCTTCAAGTGCCTTTTCTTTCCCATCTTCGAAGCAAAACCAGCGGCACAAAAATTATCAAACACACCGACATTACCGCTACAACGAAAAACATCCCCAAGCACAGCCCAAAAGGAGCGCTCACCAGCCAGAACACGGCCATCATCAGCCAGACAACTACCCCACACACCAGAGATAATTTTCCGGCTGTCCGGTTGGCAAACTCCCAAAGTTCGCGGCTTTTCGTGGCATCTTTTACATGGTATCCCACTTGAGTGGAGGGATAAACAGAATGCTTTTTGATCATTCCCCACCCTGTCAGCAGAAGGATCAGTCCAAACACAGCATAGACAAGCAAAAGTCCCCATTTCATTTTGACGACCTCCCTGTTTCTACGAAAATCCAAAAAATTTTCTGCTGTTTCTATTGTAATCCAGTACTGCTTCCCTGTCAAACCCTTCCGGGTGTTTCTTTAAAATTTTACTCCATGACAAAATCAGCTTCCGTCCAAAAGGGCGAAAGCTGACATTCAGTTTATTTACGGCGGGTCAAATGCAGCCGTTCCAACAGGGGAGCAGGCCCCCATTGGATAAACCCCACCGATACTATGGCAGAAAGCCCCAGTAAAGGCAGGCGCCACCAGACACGAAGAAAATAGTCCCAGATTGCCCGGAAGGTGTCCGGGTTCCAGAACAGGCAAATTCCCACGCCTACGGCAAACAGCGCGCACACCAGCACAGCCCCGGCAGCCGTATCTTTGACTACCCTGGCCCACTGGCTAAAACCCTCGGTATCGCGGTCACACAAACGCTCAATTGAAGTGTTTACCACCTCGGCGCACAATACCAGTCCAAAGGTAAGGAACAGGATGGCATATTCCGACCGGTTCAACCCAAAAAAGCCGGAAAAGCCAATCACATACAGTGCGGCCACAACATGTGCCCGCATATTTCGCTCCTGTACCAGACAGTATCCGATTCCCTGTACAGCCGCCCAAAGGCTCTTATAAAATGGCCTTTTTTTATTCATCGCCAAAAGTGTATGCACTCGTAGAAGGCAGCCCCAGCATGCTCATGACCAGTTCTTCCTTTTCGCGCATACGAACCCGCTCGATACCGCCGTTTTCGTGATCATATCCCAGCAGATGCAGCATGGAATGAGCTGTCAGATAGCCCACTTCCCGCTCAAAGCTGTGGCCAAAACGTTTGGCCTGTTCCAGCGCTTTGGGAATTGAAATCACGATATCGCCCAGAATCTTTGCGCCGGTATTGTGGTTCTCGTCATATACGCCGTTCTCTCCCATGGGGAAGGAAAGGACATCCGTCGGCATATCCTTTTCCCGGTATTCCCGGTTCAACTCACGGATCTGCTCGTTATCCACGAAAGTCACACTGATTTCCGCTGAATAGGGGAAATTCTCCATACGAAGCACCGCGTTGCAGCAGCGGCGCACCAGCATCCGCATTCCGGTAGGAATCTTGACAGCTTTCTGCTTATTGGTGATAATTACTCTTATTTTTTCCATTTCTTGCGCCAGCCTCCTCGTATTTTTCATATGCTTTAATAATATCCTGTACCAGTTTATGGCGAACGACGTCCCGCTCAGTAAAACGGAAAATAGCGATGTCCTCCACATTTTTCAGGATACGCATGGCATCTTTCAATCCGGAACGTTTGCCGTCCGGAAGATCAATCTGGGTGATATCACCGGTAATGACCATTTTGGAATTAAAGCCCAACCGGGTCAGGAACATCTTCATCTGCTCCGGTGTGGTGTTCTGCGCTTCATCCAAAATAATGAAGCTGTCATCCAGTGTCCGGCCTCTCATATAAGCCAGCGGAGCGACTTCAATGTTTCCACGCTCCACATATTTCTGATAGCTTTCAGCACCGAGCATATCGAACAGTGCATCATACAAAGGCCGCAGATAGGGGTCTACCTTCTGCTGCAAATCACCGGGCAGGAATCCAAGCTTTTCGCCAGCCTCCACTGCCGGGCGGGTCAGGATAATCCGGTTGACTTCCTGTGCCCGGAAAGCCGTTACCGCCATTGCCACCGCCAGATAGGTTTTGCCGGTACCTGCCGGCCCTACGCCTATGGTAATCGTATTGGAACGGATATCAGAACAATATTGCTTCTGTCCCACTGTTTTGGGTTTGACGGGCTTTCCCTTGCTGGTAATACAGATACAATCCCCGGCCAGAGATTGCAGCTTTTGTTCGGACCCTTCATTGACCATGGAAATACAGTAGCGTACATTCTGCTCTGTCAGTGCTTCCCCCTTGTTAATGAGGTTTAAAAGGCTTTCAATTGCACGAACTGCACGATAAACACACTCTGCATCACCGGAAACTTTAATTTCTGAATCTCGGTTTATGATACTTACACCGTACTCTTTTTCAAGCAGCCGAACATTGCTGTCAAGGTTGCCGAACAGGGCTGCGGCCTGCTCCATCCTGTCAATATTGATCCGTTGTTCAAACATAGCATCACCTGGTATTTTCCGAAGTTTGACATCTATTTCCGGCATTGGAAATTTTCGTTTCTATTATAACACATCCTGCACTACTCGTCATTAAATAATTCATAAAAAAATCAACAAATTTTAGCTCATTTATACAGTATTTCTTACATATCCCGGCAATCAGAAGCAAGTCTGATTTTCATATGTCACCTATCACCTTTTGTCTTTCTAAAATCAATTCATTCAAATAAAATTTCCTGTGTATATCCAATCTCTTCCTGACATTGC
>DVIY01000175.1 GCA_018710915.1 Candidatus Gallacutalibacter pullistercoris | reverse complement strand
CAAAAGGCCGTTGGCCTTTTAAATCGAAATGCATTGAACATGCAGTTGTCGCTCAAGTGCTGTGAAGAACACCATTGCAAGCAATGGTATTCCCGAATTTGATAAAACAACAGTTTTGTCGCTCAAGCCGCGACGGGCTGTTACTTTCTTCCGAAAAGAAAGTAACCAAAGATTCGCAAGGGGTTACACCCCCTTGACCCCCGCAGTTTGCTCCGCGACACGCCAAAGTGAGCAAAGCTCAGTGGCGGTCGAAGGCGGCGCCACGCGAACTGGTGACCACGGAGTAAATTGGCTTGCAGCGAGCTAACTGAACCGCCGCGCACAAATTCCCGCAGGGGGATTTACAAGCGCGGTGGTTCCGCGTTGTTTTCTGCATCGGAACTTCGTGGAGGTATGCAAAGGGACCAAGGCGGTCCCTTTGCCGCTTCTTTGCGCCCCTTTCTTCTCGCAGAAGAAAGGGCAATCCCCTGTTCTCGCTGTGGCAGCGGTGTGATTTGCGGGCGGTTGATAATATTTCATGATAAATCCAAACCGGCGCCTGGAAAACTTTTTCCGGGCGCCGGTTTTTTCGTAAAAACCCTATTTTCTCCGTATAGTTTCCGGAAATCCGTTGACAAATAAAAAAGAAAACGGTAATATGATAAAGGTACAAATGTTCGTTTTTTATTGGCCGTTATTCTCTGTATCAAAAGAGCAAAACGGCCATTTTTCAGCCGAAAAAGGAGGGCTTTTATGAGTGAGATGCAAGAAGACCGGTTTCAGCTGGTTTCCCCCTATAAGCCCACCGGCGACCAGCCGGAAGCAATCGCACAGCTGGTGGAAGGGCTCAACCGAGGCGATAAAGAGCAGACTTTGCTGGGCGTCACCGGTTCCGGCAAAACCTTTACGATGGCGAATATTATCGCAGAGGTAAACCGTCCTACTCTGGTGCTGGCGCATAATAAGACGCTGGCTGCCCAGCTGTGCTCCGAGTTCCGGGAGTTCTTTCCCAATAATGCGGTGGAATACTTCGTATCGTATTATGACTATTATCAGCCGGAAGCTTATATTGCCACGACGGATACTTATATCGAAAAGGATTCCGCCATCAATGATGAAATCGATAAGCTGCGCCATTCCGCCACCTCGGCACTTTCCGAGCGGCGGGACGTCATTATCGTGGCCAGCGTTTCCTGCATCTACAGTCTGGGCGACCCCATCGACTACCGCACGATGGTCATTTCCCTGCGCCCCGGTATGGAGAAAAGCCGTGACGATTTGCTGCGAAAGCTGGTGGAAATCCAGTACGAGCGCAATGACATCAACTTTACCCGAAACAAATTCCGCGTCCGGGGCGATGTGGTGGAAATCTTCCCAGCGCAGTCCAATGATACCGTAATCCGGGTAGAATTTTTTGGAGATGAGATTGACCGGATTTCCGAAATCAATTCCCTGACCGGCGAGTTTAAGGCGGAACTGAAGCACGTAGCCATTTATCCCGCTTCTCACTACATCGTTCCGCGGGAAAAGATGCTGCAGGCCGTGAAGGAAATCGAAGCGGAAATGATTGAGCGGGTGAAGTACTTCAAAGAACACGGAAAGCTGATCGAAGCCCAGCGCATTGAGCAGCGCACTCAGTACGATATGGAAATGCTCACGGAAATCGGTTTTTGTAAGGGCATCGAGAACTATTCCCGCGTCATGTCGGGAAGAAAGCCTGGCAGCGCCCCCTTTACGCTGATTGACTATTTCCCCGACGATTTTCTGCTGATGGTGGACGAGTCTCACGTGACGCTGCCCCAGGTGCGGGCGATGTATGCCGGCGATAAGGCGAGAAAAGAAGCGCTGATCGAATACGGGTTCCGGCTGCCTTCGGCCTATGATAACCGGCCTTTAAACTTCGACGAGTTTTACAAGCATATCAATCAGGTGATTTTCGTCAGTGCAACCCCCGGCGATCTGGAATTGGAGAAATCCACACAGGTGGTGGAACAGGTGATCCGTCCCACGGGCCTGCTGGATCCGGAAATTGTGGTCAAGCCCACAGAGGGGCAGATTGACGACCTGATTTCTGAAATTAACCTGCGCACCGCGAAAGGCCAGCGGGTACTGGTGACCACCCTGACCAAAAAGATGGCCGAAGATTTGACGGATTTTCTCGACAATATGGGCATCCGTGTGCGGTATATGCACCACGATGTGGATACCGTGGAGCGCATGGAGATTATCCGTGACCTGCGTCTGGGTGAGTTTGACGTGCTGGTTGGCATTAACCTGCTGCGGGAAGGTCTGGATATTCCCGAGGTATCGCTGGTGGCCATTCTGGACGCGGACAAAGAGGGATTCCTGCGCAGTGAACGGTCGTTGATTCAAACTATTGGCCGTGCTGCCCGAAACGCAGAGGGCAAGGTCATCATGTACGCCGATTCGGTGACGCCCTCCATGGAAAACGCCATCCGGGAGACCGTGCGCCGCCGTGAAATCCAGATGAAGTATAACGAAGAACACGGTATCGTTCCGCAGACGATTACGAAGAAAGTGGCGGAAGTGCTGGAGATTTCGACGCATAAGGAAGACGGCAAGGGGAAGAAAAAGAAGAGAAAGCTTTCTGCAATTGAACGCCGTCAGGAGATTGAGAAACTGACGAAGGAAATGAAAGCCGCCGCTAAACTGCTGGAATTCGAACACGCCGCTTATTTGCGCGATAAAATTAAAGAATTGCAGGAAGGAAAATAACTTGCGGACGCGTCCGCTTCCAAGTTCGCGGGGAGAAAGCTGAAAAATCCCATCCGATTCCCCCGCGAATTTACGGATTCCAAAGGGACTTAGTCCCTTTGGCGCAGGTCCAGGGCTGCGGAGGCCCTGGCCGCTCTCCGCAGAGAGCGGAACTCCCATCCTGAAAGGCGCATTTTTGAAAAGTGAATTTGAAATCTTCCGGGGGAAGATTTCAAAGAGAAAAACTTTTTGAAAGAAAAAAAGTTTTTCTTCTTCATTCCCGATGCCGCTTTTCTCCGTTTTTCCGAAGGGAAAACTGGAACCAACAAAGACGAAAGATTGCTCTTTCTTCTGCGAGAAGAAAGGGCGCAAAGAAGCGGCAAAGGAACCGTCTTGGTTCCTTTGCAAACCTCCACGAAGTTCCGATGCAAAAAGCGTCGCGGAACCACCGCGCTGGTAAATCCCCCTTCGGGGAATTTGTGCGCGTCGGTTCATTTAGCTCGCAGTCACAGAAATGTACACGCATCCTTACAGAAAAAATACCGATGTCATATCATACCCCACATTTTCCATACAGGAGGAACCACAGGAATGGATACCAAAAACCTGACGATTAAAGGGGCCAGAGAGCATAACCTGAAAAATATCAGCCTCTCTATCCCCAGAGATAAGCTGGTCGTTCTCACCGGCCTTTCCGGCTCGGGAAAATCTTCCCTTGCTTTCGATACCATCTATGCCGAGGGCCAGCGCCGCTATGTGGAATCCCTTTCCTCCTATGCGCGGCAGTTCCTGGGCCAGATGGAAAAGCCCGACGTGGACTATATCGAGGGCCTTTCCCCGGCGATTTCCATCGACCAGAAAACTACCTCGAAAAACCCCCGTTCCACCGTGGGTACGGTTACCGAAATTTACGACTACCTGCGTTTGCTCTATGCCCGGGTGGGCGTGCCCCATTGCCCGGTTTGCGGACGGGAAATCAAGCAGCAGACCATTGACCAGATTGTAGACCAGGTGCTGGCACTGCCGGAAAAAACGAAAATTCAGGTTATGGCGCCGGTTGTCCGGGGCAGGAAGGGCGAACACGTCAAAGAGCTGGAAGCTGCCCGCAAAGGCGGCTTTGTCCGTGTACGCGCCGATGGCATCCTCTATGACCTGTCGGAAAAAATCAAGCTGGAAAAGAATAAAAAGCATACTATCGAAATCGTGGTAGACCGTCTGGTCATCCGCCCCGATATCCGTTCCCGTCTGGCGGATTCTCTGGAGACCGCCTCATCTCTGGCAGGCGGATTGACCATCGTGAATGTGATGAAGCCGGAGGGGGAAGAGGATATCCTCTTTTCCCAGAACTACGCCTGCCCCGAACACGGCATCAGTGTGGAAGAGCTGTCGCCCCGCATGTTCTCCTTTAACAATCCCTTCGGCGCCTGCCCCAAGTGTACCGGTCTGGGCGTCTTTATGAAAATTGACCCCGATTTGATTATCCCCGACAAAAAGCTGTCTATCAATAAAGGCGGCCTCAAAGCCAGCGGCTGGGCCATGGAGGGCAGTACGATTGCCGCCATGTATATGAAGGGCCTGGCAAAGCACTTCGGCTTTTCACTGGATACCCCCATTGGCGAACTGCCGCCGGAAATTGTGGACATCCTGCTGTATGGCACCAAAGGAGAAAAGTTCGAAGTTGTTCGTGAAAATGAGTACGGCAGCGGCAAATATAAGGTGGAATTCGAGGGCATCATCAACAATCTGGAACGCCGGTTCCGCGATACCCAGAGCAGCTGGATTAAAGAGGAAATCGAGAATTATATGAGTGCAATCCCCTGCGACGCCTGCCATGGCCAGAGGCTGTCTCCGGTTAGTCTGGCTGTCACAGTGGGCGGCCTGAATATCGCGCAGCTGTGCGATTTGTCCGTTTCCGATGCGCTGGATTTCTTCGAGCATCTGGAGCTTTCCGGCCGTGATGCCGCCATCGCCGCCACCATCCTGAAAGAAATCCGTTCCCGTCTGGGCTTTTTGAAAAGCGTGGGACTGGAATATCTCACCCTGTCCCGTTCTTCCGGCACGCTGTCCGGCGGCGAAAGCCAGCGAATCCGTTTGGCTACGCAAATCGGTTCCTCTCTGATGGGCGTGCTGTATATTCTGGACGAACCCAGTATCGGCCTGCACCAGCGGGACAACGACAAGCTGCTGGCGACCCTCAAGCACCTGCGTGACTTGGGTAATACCGTGCTGGTGGTGGAGCACGATGAGGAGACCATGCGCTCTGCCGACCATATCGTCGATATCGGCCCCGGCGCGGGGATTCACGGCGGAAATGTCATCTATAACGGCCCGGTGTCAGGGATTTTGGATTGCGAGGAGTCCATTACCGGCCAGTACCTTTCCGGCCGCCGGAAAATCGAAATTCCCACCGAGCGCAGAAAGGGCAATGGCAAAAAGCTGAAAATCATCGGCGCGGCGCAGAATAACCTGAAAAACATCTCGGTGGAAATCCCGTTGGGAGATTTTGTCTGTGTGACCGGTGTTTCCGGTTCGGGCAAATCTTCGCTGATTAACGAGATTCTGTACAAGCATCTGGCCGTAGAGCTCAACGGGGCAAAGGGGAGGGCCGGCGCACACAAGGCCATCAAGGGGCTGGAGCATCTGGATAAGGTCATCCAGATCAACCAGGCGCCCATCGGGCGCACGCCCCGTTCCAACCCCGCCACCTATACCGGCGTTTTCACCGATATCCGTGAGCTGTTCGCCAGCACGCAGGAAGCCAAGCTGCGCGGCTTTACCTCGGGGCGGTTCTCCTTTAATGTAAAGGGTGGCCGCTGCGAAGCCTGTCAGGGTGACGGTATCCTGAAAATCGAAATGCACTTCCTGCCCGATGTGTACGTTCCCTGCGATGTCTGCAAAGGCAAGCGGTACAACCGGGAGACGCTGGAAATCCATTATAAGGGCAAGACCATCCACGATGTGCTGGAAATGACCGTGGAAGAGGGCGTGGAGTTCTTCTCCGCCGTGCCGAAAATTGCCCGGAAGCTGCAAACCTTGCAGGATGTGGGGCTTGGCTATATCAAGATTGGCCAGCCTGCCACCACCCTTTCCGGCGGCGAAGCCCAGCGGGTGAAGCTGGCGACAGAATTGAGCCGGCGCGCCACTGGCCGCACCATCTATATTCTGGACGAGCCCACGACCGGCCTGCACATTGCGGACGTGCACAAGCTGATTCAGGTGCTGCAAAAGCTGGTGGATGCCGGGAATACCGTGCTGGTCATTGAGCACAACCTGGACCTGATCAAGACGGCGGATTATATCATTGACCTTGGCCCCGAAGGCGGCGACCGCGGCGGTGAAATCATTGCCTGCGGCACACCGGAGCAGGTAGCCCAGGTGGAGGGCTCCTATACCGGCCAGTATTTGCAGCGGATTTTCAAAAATCACACAGCGGAATGATGGACAAACGGCTGTGCTTTCAAAAATGGCAATAAAAATCGGGCCCGGCGGAAAACCAGGCCCGATATTTTTATGCGAAGAAAGGGGATTAAACCACACCCTGAGCCAGCATAGCGTCGGCAACCTTTACGAAACCGGCGATGTTTGCGCCCATGACATAGTCCTTGGGATGGCCATACTTCTCAGCAGCCTCGTCAGCCTGCTTGAAGATGTTCTCCATGATGCCCTGCAGCTTTGCGTCAACCTCTTCGAAGCTCCAGGAAAGACGCATGCTGTTCTGACTCATTTCCAGAGCGGAAGTAGCTACGCCGCCGGCGTTGGAAGCCTTGCCGGGTGCGAAGAGCACGCCGTTCTTCTGGAAGACCTCGGTAGCCTCCATGGTGGAAGGCATGTTAGCGCCTTCAGCCACAGCGATAACGCCGTTCTTGACCAGCATCTCGGCATCTTCCTTGTTCAGCTCGTTCTGGGTAGCGCAGGGGAGAGCGATATCGCAGGGAACGCTCCATACGCCCTTGCCCTCATGGTACTCAGCGTTGGGACGGTACTTGGTGTATTCGCTCAGGCGCTGACGCTTGACTTCCTTGATTTCCTTGATGGCAGCCAGATCAATACCTTCAGCGTCGTACACCCAGCCGGTGGAATCGGACATGGTGACAACCTTTGCACCCAGCTGATAAGCCTTTTCAGTTGCATAAATTGCCACGTTGCCTGCGCCGGAAACGACAACAGTCTTGCCTTCCATGGACATGCCATTTCTCTTCAGCATGGCGTTGGTAAAGTACAGGAGGCCATAGCCGGTAGCCTCGGTACGGGCCAGAGAACCGCCATAGGTCAGGCCCTTGCCGGTCAGCACGCCCTCATACGCGTCGCGGATGCGCTTGTACTGTCCGAACATGTATCCGATCTCACGGCCGCCTACGCCGATATCACCTGCGGGCACGTCGGTGTCCGGTCCAATGTGGCGGTACAGTTCTGTCATAAAGCTCTGGCAGAAAGCCATCACTTCGCGGTCAGACTTGCCCTTGGGGTCAAAGTCAGAGCCGCCCTTGCCGCCGCCGATGGGCAGGCCGGTCAGGGAGTTCTTCAGAATCTGCTCAAAGCCCAGGAACTTGATGATGCCCAGGTTGACAGAGGGGTGGAAACGCAGGCCGCCCTTGTAAGGGCCGATAGCAGAGTTGAACTGTACGCGGAAGCCGCGGTTCACCTGCACCTTGCCGTTGTCGTCAACCCACGGCACACGGAACATAACAACACGCTCGGGCTCGGTGATGCGCTCCAGGATACCGGCAGCCTGATACTGCGGGTTTGCTTCGATTACGGGTTCCAGGGTCGTCAGAACCTCGGTAACAGCCTGGATGAACTCCGGCTCATGAGCGTTCTTCTTGCGGATGATTTCCAACTGTTCGCTGACATAAGACATGGACATATCCCCCTTAATAGTAAGTTCAGAATTCATGCGCAGAACCGCAAATGCTCTGTAAGCAGAGCTGGTTTTAAACGGTTTTACCGCAGCTGATTACTGTGTAAAAGCAATCAACGGCCCTATTTTACCATATCAAAAGCAGGATTACAAG